>JANNGY010000161.1:0-18489 GCA_031404095.1 Betaproteobacteria bacterium
CCCCGGCCTGCGCCGGGGCGACAGAATTAATTGTCAAACACAAGCACATGAGGGCCTCGCAGCCAACAAATCCCAGAAGGGCCGCGCCACTGCTAGACTTAAATGGCCAAAACCGTCTTCCCAGCGACAGGCGGGGATCCACCGACTTACCGCCGTACGCCTCTGGATTCCCGCCTTCGCGGGAATGACGGAAATTGGTGAGTCTCACCCCATCAAACAACACCCAAAGTTTTCCGCCCCAAACCAACCACAGCCAACAGATTGGCGTTAAGCTCTTGCTCGTTTGTCGAATTAACACGGCGCATCGCTCTGCGCGCCGGCACCAGCCCGATCCCCAATCACGCCGCCGTGCCACAAGCGCGCGGTAACAATATGGAGAGAGACGTGCCCGCAGAATACCCACCGTTCATGTTTGGCTATGGCGTCCTGCCTACCGTATTCGCGAAGATCCTGGACCGCGAGCCACCGGCCGTGTTCAGCCACGATTACCTGCGCTACGACCTGGGCTTCTCACGTGAATCCGACCGCGCTTTTATCGCCCTGGCCAAACGCATCGGCCTGCTCACGCCCGAAGGCAAGCCGGCAGAACTCTACGGAGAACTGCTCAAGCCAAAGCTGGCGGCAGGCGCGTTGTCGAAGGCGATACATCTTGGCTACCACGCGCTCTACACTCGCCGCGCCAACGCACATGAACTCGATCGCAAGGAATTGGCTGTACTGGTTGCAGAAGTTACCGGGCTGGAACCGGGACACGCGACGGCGCGCGCGATCGTCGGGACCTTTCTCGCGCTGCGAGACCTGGCGAACCCGCCGGTGAAAGTGGAGCGGGCTTCTGATCGGCGGAAAGTCTCGGAAAGGCGCGGGGCACGTTAATGAATATCCGGCGAGCTCAGCTCCTAATTTGTCGAGCCTTGCCGCTCTTTTTGTCATTTTCATTCGCTGTTTCATCGGCGCACGCGCAGGTTTACAAATGGACCGACAAAGACGGCAAGTCACATTACGGTGACCGGCCACCGGCCGATGCGAAAACGGCGAAAGTCGCGATCACCGTCACCAGTTTCGGTGGCCCCGCCACCGTCGATTACGTCTCGATCCTACGCCGCCCGGTGAAGGGCGCCGCACCCAGCCCCGCCGAAGCGCGCGTCACCATCTACACCGCCTCATGGTGCGGCCCCTGCAAAAGCGCCAAGGCGTGGATGAACACCAATGGCATCGGCTATACCGAATACGACGTCGAGACCAGCGAAACCGGCAAACGCGATTTTCAGGAAATGATGATGCGCGGCGTGCCCACGATCCTTGTCGGAAATCAACGCATGACCGGATTCAGTTCGCAGACTCTGCAGGCGATGATCAAGCAGGGCGGATAGCTTTGATTAGTTAAACAAGTAAGTTGAAGAATCGTCCTTTCCCCGCGAAGGCGGAGCCCCAAGTTTCCAATGCTTGCACAACGAATCTTGGACCCCCGCCGTCGCGGGGGAGGCGAAATACATGAACCACTGAAAGGTAGCAAGCCCGGCTAGATGAGTCGTGGCTGCGCGCTAACGGATTCGTTGTATGCCTGCCACCAAAACTGAGAGTGACGAATGAGTTCAGTGCAAACATTGACCATCGTGAAGACTGACGTGCGCGGCTTTACCAGTCGCAGCGCCCAAATGACATCGACCGATTTGGATGTTTTTCTTCATGCGCATCGTGAAACGGTGGTCCGCGTGATGCGGGAGTTTGGTGGAGCAATAGTGAAAGAAATGGGCGATTCATTTCTTGTCACATTTTCAAGCAGCACCAGCGCTCTATCGGCCTGCATACAACTTCAGCGAGAACTTGCGATGGCACCATCGCCGGGATTGACGAGCACGCGCGTTGAAGTTCGAATCACAGTTTCTGCAGGGGATGTACTTTTGCAGGCGGGGGACATTTTTGGAACCCCGGTGAATTTGGCGGCGCGCCTGGAATCTATCACACCACCCGGTGAGATCTATTTCACCGAGTCCGTTTATCAAAATATGAACCGCAATGAAATAGCGTCGGAGCCGGTTGGACAATTCACCTTTAAAGGTATTGATGGCACCATTTCTATATACCGGACGACCTTTCGACACCAGACAAGGGCGATGCGTGCCGCTGTCTTGTTCACCGACATTGTGAACTTTCACGTCTTCGCCGAAACGGCTCCAATGGGCAAGGTTGAGACGGTTCTTCAAAATTGGGAAGACGCGCACCGCGTTGCAGCCGAAGCAAATGGCGGAATAGTGCAACATATTTTGGGTGATGCTCATTTGCTGACTTTTGACTCGGTAACCTCCGCGCTTGAAGCCTGGCTCGCAGTGTACTTGCGAATGCGGGCGTTTAATGAGCAAAGCGATTCCGCTTTCCAAGTTCAGTTTCTGTCCGGCATAGATATAGGTGAAGTGAGAGTTTTTCGCTCTGCATTATTTGGTCGGGTAACCAGCCATGCTTCTACGCTTTCAAGTATCGGATCGAAAGGCGCAGTATTGATTAGGGAGGCCCTGTTGGCGGACGTGTCGTCTGACTTTTTGTCGCGCGTTCACGTGGGAACCCTTGATTCACAGATTGGATCGTCGAATCCCCGCGCGCGCGAGTTAAAGCCAATAGCGGTTTTGTCCATTCAGTGAGTTCAGGGGGGCAGCTTCATTTTTTCTTCTCCTATGACGATGAGGCCGCCATGGGGGTCCGTTTCAAATTGAATTCAGCGAAAGGCCAATTCACACTGACCCAGAGAGGGCAATTTTTCTGAATTGACGAACACCCATCATATGTCTAGACTACGTTTATACATATGTGCGGAAATCCATCATGGCCGAAGCCGTTCTCGATATCAAACAGTGGGGCAATAATCTCGGCGTTCGCCTGCCCGCCGCGATCGCGCGCGAAGCGCATCTGCGGGTTGACCAGCGCGTTCGAGTGTCCGTCAAGGGCAATCAGGTCGTGATCACACCCGTTGCGGATGCGGAACCAACCCTCGCGCAGCGGCTTGCGGCGTTTGATCCGGCGCGCCACCGTGGCGAGGTCATGACGCCCGGCGACGCTTTGGGAGCAGAGCGTTGGTAACGACTGCGGTGAAGTCACCGGCGAAGAAACGACCTGCCTGGGTACCAGATCGACAGGACGTCATCTGGATAGATTGCAATCCGCAAGTTGGGCGGGAGATGCGAGACATTCATCCTTTCCTGGTTCTCTCGCCGCGTATCTTCAACGAGAAGACGTCGCTGGTGATTGGCCTGCCGATGACCACCGCCGACTACAACGCCGACAATCCGTTCGCGGTCGCTGTGGGTGCGGCAAAGGGACGAAAGGCCGGCAAAACAAGTTATGTACTCTGTCATCAGCCGAAGTCTTTTGATTGGCGCTTGCGGGGCGCACGCACGCACCCGTTGAAGGCGTTGCCGGACGTGCTGTTCGACCAAGTGCGGGGGCGCCTGAATCAGATTATTCAGTTGAACGCCTGATGTTGGCAGTGTTTCATCTCGCTGGAGAGAATTGGGCCGCCGCCAATATGCGCTTTTCTCAATGCTATTGATCGTAGAACGCCATTTGGCGAGCCTTCCAGGCTGGAACCGCCTGAAACACCGCTCCAGTGCTTGAGTTTCACCTCCCATGAATGCACATATGCGCTTCTTGACGGACGTCACCCGCTTGCGTGCCAGCATCGCATCCATCGCCATCCTCCTAGCCTCGGGTACTAGGGCAATCGCGCAGGCCCCCGACATGGACGTCCCGTTCGTCACCACACCGCTGGCGGTCAGCGAGGCGATGCTGACCATCGCCGCCGTCGGCAAACAGGATTACGTCATCGACTTGGGTTCGGGTGATGGGCGCATCGTCATCCTCGCGGCGAAGAAATTCGGCGCGCGCGGGCTGGGTGTGGAAATCGATCCGCGGCTCGTGGAACTGAGCCGCGTCGAGGCGAAGCGGGCCGGCGTGGCCGATCGCGCCGAGTTCCGCGACCAGGATTTTTTCGCAACCGATCTGTCGCCGGCCAGTGTGGTCACCATGTACCTGCTGCCGGATGTGAATCTGGCGCTGCGGCCGAAACTGCTGGCGCTCAAGCCCGGCACCCGCGTGGTCTCCCACGATTGGGATATGGGTGACTGGCGGCCCGACACCGAGCTGCGCGTTCCGGCGCCGGAGAAAAAGCTGGGACTCGATCGCACCAGCCGCGTGATGCTGTGGACCGTGCCGGCGCGGGTAGAGGGCCGCTGGTGCTCGGATGATCCCGCTGGATCATCCCTGACCTTGCGGCAGCGTTATCAGCAAGTCGAGGGCGAGGCGGCCGGCGCGGTCGCCATCAAGATTTCAGGAAAGCTCGACGGTGCGCGAATGCGTGTGAATGCCGGCGGCGAGGCGGAACTGCGCGCGGGTAGATTGGTGTTTGCCGGGGCCGCGCCACTATCCGGCGCCTGGGCGCGGTCGGAAGGGCCGTGCCCGGCGCGATGAACGCAACCATGAATGCAGCAATGCCGCCGTCACCGGACGCCGCATCCGTGCATCAAATAGAAATTGCATGCCAGTATCGCCGCACTGATCGAACTGCCAGTGAAGTCCTCCGGGGCGAACACGAATGCGGCGCAACTCATGACCGCATCGGCGGCGACGGGTAGAATCACCTGCATGCCGCCACCCATTCGAATTGCCTGTTCGTGCCACTCGCTGGGTCAAACGGCGCGGCCAGCACATTTGTCCGGCCTTGTCGTATTCCTTGCCGCTCTGGTCTTGATTGCAATGCCGACTCTTGCCGCCGATCTCTCGCAGACGATCGAACGCGTCAAGCCGTCAGTGGTCGGCGTTGGCACCTACCTCAAACTGCGCAACCCGTCGGTGGTCTTCGTCGGCACCGGTTTTGTCGTGGCCGATGGCCGGCACGTGATCACCAACGCCCACAACGTCGACCGGCCGCTCGACAAGGACAAGATTGAAACGCCGATCGTGCTGGTGTCGAAGGGTGGTGAGCCGCAGCCGCGATGCGGTGATCGTGGCGATGGACAAGCTCCACGACATCGCGCTCCTGCGGTTTAGCGGCGATCCGATCCCTGCCTTGAAGATCGGCGATTCGGAAAGCGTGCGCGAAGGCAGGTTATTTGCGTTCACCGGATTTCCCATCGGCATGGTGCTGGGCTTTCACCCGGCGACGCATCGCGGCATGGTGTCGGCGATCACGCCGGTGGTGATGCCCGGCATCAACGCCTCGCAACTGAATGCCAGGATGATTGCCCGCCTGCGCGATTCGGCGTACTCGGTGTTCCAACTCGACGGCACCGCCTATCCCGGTAACAGCGGCAGCGCTCTCTACGATCCCGAAGACGGCACCGTCTACGGCATCGTCAACAGCGTATTCGTTCAGGGAACCCGCGAAAACGCCGTCGGTCGGCCGAGCGGCATCACCTATGCGATACCCGGCAAGTACATTCGCGAAATGCTGTTGAAGGAAAAGGTGCCGGGATTCGAGTAGTGGGTACCGAGGGCACGCCGATCGCGCGGCGCTCGTCGTTCCAGCCGAGGCTGGAACCCAGTCCAACCCACCCTCTGATCAGAAGTTGACCGGGCTGGGTTCCAGCCCGGCGCCGCCTTTGGAGCGGTCCGCTGGAACGACGGTGAATTTAAACGCCGGTCTCCTCAACGGCGGCCCGTTGCTTTGGGGACATACGACTCAAACTGCCTGCGGCCGCTGCACCTTCTCATAAGCCGCCAGCAACCGCCGGTGCATATCGCTGCCTTCCATATTTGCGCCCAGCGTATGCAAGCCGAAGAACTGCTCCTCACGATTGACCAGCGCTCGCGCCTGCCGCAACGCATCCGCGCCATAGAGTAGTAGCAGGCTGGCGTGGTACTTCCCGCCATCTTCCAACTGCAACAGATTCTCGACGCAGCGATAAACCAGTGCACGCGCCTCACCCAGTTGGCCAAACTGGCTGATCCACATACAGCCGTCCAGCGCGGCATCTTTGTCACCGGCGGCGAGCGCCAGCAGCGTCTTCAATTCCCCCACGCGCAAATCCACCCACGCCGTACCCGCATCGGCGGCGAGGCCAATCAGCGTGGTGATCGGCAGGTTTTCGGCGAGGTCAAGTTCGGCGAAGAGATCGAGCAGGGCAGCGCATTCGGCCTGGCTCAGTTCGGGCAAGCGCAGGATCGCCGGCCGCACCAGGTTACCGACGGTGTTGTTCTCCCATTGCAATTCTTCGATCGGATAAATTTCCGACATGCCCGGCACGAAAATTCGGCAGGCATAGACGCCGAGATGGGTGAAATCGGCGATGTAGATGTCGTGGCCGCTGGCGTGAATGCACGCCACCGACCAGTCGTAATCTTCCTGGGTGGTGGTGCCGAAATTCCAGTCGACGAACGGGAAGTCGGGCGTGTCGCGCAGGAATTCCCAGCTGATGACGCCGCTGGAATCGACGAAGTGGATTTCCAGGTTCTGCGCGTCGGCGATTTCGTCCATGTCGAAACCGGCCGCCGGGAAATCGCCCAGCGAATCGAGCGCGCGGCCCTGCAGCAGTTCGGTCAGGGCGCGCTCCAGCGCGACTTCAAAACGCGGATGTGCGCCGAAGCTGGCGAAAATGCCCTGGTCTTTTGGATGCAGTAGCGTGACACTCATCACCGGGTATTCGCCGCCGAGCGAAGCGTCCTTGACGAGAATGCCGAAGCCGGCGGCGCGCAGCCCGCGAATGCCGGCGGCGATGCGTGGAAAACGATTGATCACCGCTTCCGGCACAGCGGGCAGGCAGATGCCGTCGCGGATGATGCGGAACTTGATGTCGCGCTCGAAGATCTCGGACAGCGCCTGGGTGCGCGCTTCCATCATCGTGTTGCCCGCCGACATGCCGTTACTCACATAAATGTTGCCGATGAGATTGACCGGGAACAACGCCATCGCGCCATCGCGCAGCCGCGTGTAGGGGATGGCGCAGATGCCGCGCGCCGCGTTGCCGGAATTGAGGTCGATCAGTTGTTCGGCGCGCACCGCCTTGTCCGGGTTGTAGAACGCCTGCAATTCGGGCGTAAGAAGGCCCTTTGGCCATGCCTTTGCTTTTCCGCTTCCCTGTGCCTTGAGCGGGAACCACTGTTCGTTGGGGTAATGCACGAACTTGTTGCCGGCCACGGTTTCGCCCAGGTAGAAATGCGTCCAGAAATAATTGGTGCTGAGGCGCTCGAAGAATTCGCCCAGCGCACTGGCGCGCGCAGCCAGTTCCGAGCCGCCCTTGCCGTTGCTGAACAGGCGGGTGCAGTCGCGGTCGGTAACGTGCACCGACCAGATGTTCTCGATTTCGTTGAGCCAGGAACGCTCTTCGACATGAAAGCCGATCGCGGCGAGTTTGCCCAGCAGGGTGGCAATCGATGATTCGAGCGAGGCGTCTTTGCTGGGGATGAAGGTTTCAGTGTGGGGCATGGGAGCTCTTTGTCGTGGCGTAAGAGCGTCATGGTACGCAGGCCCGGGCGGGTATGCCCTGATATTTTCGGGTCGGGTGCGCCGAATTGAG
This sequence comes from Betaproteobacteria bacterium, assembly GCA_031404095.1. GTDB lineage: Bacteria > Pseudomonadota > Gammaproteobacteria > Burkholderiales > Usitatibacteraceae > UKL13-2. The sequence continues at coordinate 7,503 of JANNGY010000161.1, forward strand.
GCGCCATTCGATCATTTATACTGCGACGATTTCTTCGGCTGCGAGAAATGGACTCGCCTTGGGCTGGAAATGGTCCTTGAATGGCGGGCCTGTGCGCAGTTGGCCGCCTAAGCCATTGATAAATATGCGTGAATGCGCTATTATTGCAAGCTCAAGTCCCACCAAATCGAAGCGATGATCAAGAAAACTCCCGCAAAACCAGCAGTCAAGAAAACTTCCGCAAAATCTGCCGCCGTCGCAGTTGTCGAAGCTCCCGTTCGCACCACCCCGATCGCCTACGCCACCGGGCAAATCGCCCCGGTCCACGCGCAGCCGTTTACCCGGCCGCCGGCGTTTGTGCCGAAGAAGCCGCGCGGCAGTTAGTTCGCGGTTCTGATCGGCCGTTCCGGCGGCTGATCAAGCTCATTTTCCAGACGTGCCGCCGTGCGCCCCGCCCGCATGGCGGCGTTTTCACGTCTGCGCGTCATCAGCCTCCGGTCAATTCCGGTCTGCGTTTTGTATGCCAAACTTCGCGATGACATGAAGCCCATTCGCTGCGAAATCGATTTCCCCATGCTGGCGACGCTGACGCCATCGGAGCGGCGGCATCTTGTCTTTGCGCAGCCGGTGGCCATGCATGTGGCGACGCGCGCCGGCGATGTCGCGGCGGTGCTGGAGGCGGTTTCGTGGGCGAGCCTGAAGGGCCACTGGTGCGTGGGGTTTGTGGCGCATGAGGCGGCGCCGGCCTTTGATGCCGCGCTGGTGGTGCAGCAAACGACGGATCAGCCGCTGGCCTGGTTTGCGGAATTCGTCGCGCCGGCCAGCATTGGCAGCGTCAACGAGGCGCAGGACGCAGCGCCTTCCGCGTCGGCGGGGGCGACCTATGAACTGGGTGACTGGCAATCCGACATCGACCACCTCGCCTTTCGCGACAAGGTCGAATCGATCCGCGCCGATATCCGCGAGGGGCGTTTTTATCAGGTCAATCTCACCACGCGCCTCGCCGCCGGGTTTTCCGGCGATGCGTTGGCGTTTTATCGCGCGCTGCAATCCGCCCAGCCGAACGGGTATCACGCCTTCATCGATACCGGTGACGCGCAGTTGCTGTCGGTTTCGCCGGAACTTTTTTTCACGCTGCACGATGGCAAGGTGACCACCCAGCCGATGAAGGGCACCGCGCCGCGCGGCGATACAGCGGAGGCCGATGAACGCATCGCCTGGGCGCTCACGCACTCGGACAAGGAGCGGGCCGAGAACCTGATGATCGTCGACTTATTGCGCAATGATCTCTCGCGCATCGCGCGGCCGGACTCGGTGGAAGTGACCGCGCTGTTTGCCTTGCAGGCGCTGCCCAGCGTGTGGCAGATGACCTCGACCATCGACGCCACGTTGCGTGAGGGATTGGGACTGGCCGACGTATTCCGCGCCCTGTTTCCCTGCGGCTCGGTCACCGGCGCGCCCAAGGTGGAGGCGATGCACGCGATTCGCGACCTGGAAACCGCGCCACGCGGCGCGTATTGCGGCGCCATCGGCTACGTCGCTCCTGCGGTCGATGGCCAGGTCCGCGCCTGCTTTAACGTCGGCATCCGCAGCGTCTGGATCGAGCGCGGCCAGGCACTGTGCGGCGTCGGTGGCGGCATCACCTGGGATTCCACCGTCGAAGGCGAGTGGGATGAGGTGATTTACAAGAGCCGTTTCGTCAAGCGCGCATCAAGGCCGTTCGAATTGCTCGAGACGTTGCGATTGGCGGAGGGCGTCTTTGCGCTTCAGGAACGCCATCTCGACCGGATGGAGAATTCGGCGCGCCATTTCCGGTTTTGTTTTGTTCGCGAGCAGGTGTCGGGCGAACTCGATCGGCTGAGGCGGCAACATGCGCGCGGTGTCTGGCGGGCGCGGCTGCTGCTGGATCGCAATGGCGCGGTGCGCAGCGAGGCGGTGGCCCTCGACGAGACGCCGATGCGTGCGGGCTTTCGCCTGGCCGACGCGCCGATTGCCGGCGCCGATGAATTCCTGCTGCACAAGACCACGCGGCGTGAAATCTATGAACAGCATGCACCGTCCGGCCAGGCGGCCTTTGATACGCTGCTATGGAACGAGCGCGGCGAACTGACCGAATTCACGCGTGCCAACCTGGTGATGGAGTTGGAGGGAATTCTGTGGACGCCGCCGGTCTCCTGCGGTCTGCTTAATGGCACGCTGCGCGATGAACTGGTGGCGTGGGGCGTGTTGCAGGAGCGGGTGCTGACGATGGCGGATCTGGCGCGGGCGACCGGAGTCTGGTGGTTGAACGGGCTGCGCGGCTGGGTGGAAATGCATCCGGTAAAAGCCGACCCGATTGAAATGGCGGCGTGAGTGCAGGGTCAAACCCGCATCCCGGCCTTTTTCCCGGGCGCGAAGGACTATCTGGTTCCCGACTTGCTCGCCGCGAATCTCCGCCTGGTATTCTGCGGTACCGCGCCCTCCAAAGCGTCCGCCGCCGCGAAAGCCTACTACGCCAAGCCCGGCAACAAGTTCTGGCCGACCCTGCACCAGGTCGGCATCACGCCGCGGCGCTTTTCGCCACAGGAATACCCCGCGTTGCTCGATCTCAGCATCGGTCTCACCGATCTGTGCAAGGTGCATAGCGGCGTCGATGCCGAACTGCCGGATGGCGCCTTCGATCTGGACACTTTCCGTCGCAAGCTGGCGCGTTATCAACCGGCGATGGTGGCGTTCACCAGCAAAAATGCCGGGCAATCCGCACTGGGGCGGCCGGTCGATTACGGGCTGCAGGAAGACGTGTGGGGCGGCACCCGGCTGTTTGTGCTGCCATCGCCGTCAGGATTGGCGACGCGGTTTTTCGATGTTGAAGTGTGGCGGGAATTGGCGCGGGACTTGGCGCGGGACTTGCAAGACACCTGAGTTGGTTAGTGGCGCCAGTGCGCAAAGCTGTCGAACTGTGCCGCAAGTATTTGTGGAATTGGCCGTCTATATTGTTGAGGTGCCCGTCAACTAGTACTTCCCCCTTTGCAAAGGAGGATGGAGGGGGATTTTCGATGTTCGCCAGGAGGAAGTTGCCGCAAATCCCCCTCAGTCCCCCATGGCACTACTTTAAGCGGAAAGCGGCTATATTCCGCCGCCAATCACCCGTCATCCCAGCCGCAGCCTGCCCTCGAATGCTTTAATCGGGGGCTGGGACGACGATCTATTTACTGCTTAAGGTAGTGCAATTGCCCTCCATCGCCTCTTTCAAAGGGGGAAGTGCCAATATGCCGCCGGCGAAACCGGGATGTCCACTTACTTGCTGCAGGTCGGCCCGAGATACTTGCTCTCGAACTGCATCTGCATATTGCCCATGCCGGGCGGCAAGTTTTTCGCTTTTTCGCCTGACATCTTCATCTTGGTGAGACCCTTCACGTTGTTGTCGGAAAAGGCCAGGATGGTCGTGGAGAGCATGCCTTCCTTGGGGCAATCCACGTCGTAGCTCATGGTATTGCCGCTGGTCTTCACGTTCTTCACTTCGCAGGAAGATTCTCGCTTGCCGCTATTCGGGTTGCCAAAAGGGTCACCCTTGCTTTTATCAAGGTCCTCTTTTGTGTAGCACTTCCTGAACGTGTTGTTGCCACCGCCGGCTCCCGCGGGCACCCCGGGAATTTCCATCTTCACCGTCGTTTCATATTCGCCAGGCTTCATTTTTCCCTTCAGGTCGAGCCCTGCCTGAGCGTGCGCGATGAATGTGGCAGCGCCAATGATTGCAGCGAGAATGAGTGTTTTCACGGCAGCTCCTGGAAAAGTTTTGACAATGTGATGTTAGCGGGCGTTTGCGCGGAATACAATCACGCCATGACGGGTGCCACGAACTCCCTGACAGACGCCAAGAAGGCCCTGCGTGCCAAGGTGCTGGCCGCACGCGAGGCGCTGCCGGCCGCAGCGCGTCACGCCGCAACCGACGCGATCATGCAACGCCTGGTCAGCCTCGACGCTTACCGTGACGCAGGCTGCGTTCTCACTTACATGAGCTTCGGCGCCGAACTGGACACGCACCGTTTTTTCGACCGCGTGCTGCGGGACGGTAAAATGGCGGTGCTGCCGCGCATCGACAAGGTATCGAAGTCGCTCAGGCTGCATCGTGTTGAAAGTCACGCCGACCTGGTGGACGGTGTCTGGGGCATACGCGAACCGCGCGCCGGCGCGCCGCTGGTGACGATGACGGAGATCGACATGGTGCTGATGCCGGGGCTGGCTTTCGACCGTGCCGGCAACCGGCTGGGCTACGGGGCCGGGTATTACGACCGGCTGCTGGCGCCGGTCGCGTATCAGAAACCGCTGCGGGTGGCCGCCGCCTTCGACTGCCAGGTGGTCGATGCCGTGCCGGTGGGTCCGGGCGACCAGCCGTTTCATATCCTCATTACCGAATCCCAACTGCTGCAAATTTCACGACAAAAGCTCCCATGACCGCAAAACTGATCGATGGCAAAGTCATTTCCGAATTCTTCCGCGCCGAATACAAGTTGCGCGTCGATCGCTTGATCGAGCGCGGCACCCGGCCCGGCCTCGCAGTGGTGATCGTCGGCGCCGATCCGGCCTCGCAGGTTTACGTCCGCAACAAGGCGCGGGCCTGCGAAGCCATCGGCATGTATTCCGAAACTCATGCCCTTCCGGCCGGCATCACGCAGGCCGAACTGGTCGCCTTCATCGAGGTGCTGAATGCCAACCCGGCGATTCACGGCATGCTGGTGCAACTGCCTTTGCCGAAAGCAATCGACGACCGCGCCATCATCGAGGCGATTCATCCCGACAAGGATGTCGATGGTTTTCACTACGCCAACATGGGGGCGCTGGTGATCGACGAAAGCCGCTATCCGCCGTGCACACCCTATGGCGTCATGAAAATGCTGGAATACGAGGGCATCGGCGTTGAAGGCAAGCATGTGGTGATCGTCGGTCGCTCCAACATCGTCGGCAAGCCACAGGCGATGCTGATGCTGAAGGCCAGCGCCACGGTGACGATCTGTCATTCCAAAACGCGCGACATTGCCCGGTTCACGCGCGATGCCGACATTCTGGTCGCCGCGGTCGGCAAGCCCGGCATGATCACCGGCAGCATGCTGAAGGCCGGGGCGGTGGTGCTCGACGTCGGCATCAACCGCCTGCCCGATGGCAAGCTGGCCGGCGATGTGGATTTCGAGACCGCGAAAACCGTCGCCTCGGCGATTACCCCGGTGCCGGGTGGCGTCGGGCCGATGACCATCACCATGCTGCTCGGCAATACGCTGCGCGCGGCGGAGCAGAAAGCCGGGTTGAGCGGGGCGGGGAAAGAAACAATGCTGGCGTGACATGGCCCATCCCCCGGGCCGAGTCCGCCGTGCCGGAAGTGATGCCGCAACCAGGCGCCGGTGAAGAATCGCCAGGGGGAACTTCTGTAAACCGCGTCATTCTCGCGAACGCGGGGATCCAAGTTGCCTGAAAAAGATGGATCCCCGCGTTCGCACATAAGTGCTCTCTCATTGCGCTTCCGGCCCCAAAAGCACTGTCATCCTGAGCGAAGTGAAGGATCTCGTCATTGTTGCCAGATCCTTCACTTCGCTCAGGATGACATCATTATTGAATTGAAAATGGAATAAGTTAGCGCTAATGCGCGTTCGCGGGGATGACAAGTATTTGAAGTTGTTACCCGTCCCCAGCGTCAAACTCTATATCCCTAGCGCCTCCCAGGCCACAATGCCTTGTAAAGCCGCGCCAATGCTTGGCCTACTTGCTCTGGTGCAGTGCCGAAGCAGAACCTGCATCCTGCCTGATAATGGAACGGTGCCGTTACAGTGCATTCACCGCCGCGGAGCATTGCCATGACTGCGTATGACCAGGGCCTGGAGAAGAATCCAGCCAATTTCACGCCGATTACCCCGCTTTCCTTCCTGCCGAAAGCCGCTGCCGTTTACCCGCATCGCACAGCCGTCATCCACGGACCGCGCCGTTTCACCTGGAGCGAACTGTATGCCCGCGCGCGCCGCCTGGCATCGGCGCTGTCCAAGCGTGGTGTCGGCAAGGGCACCACGGTGGCGGCGATGCTGCCCAATATCCCCGAAATGATCGAAATGCACTTCGGCCCGGCGATGATTGGCGCGGTGGTGAATACGCTGAACACGCGGCTCGATGCCGAAGCGATTGCCTTCATGCTCGATCACGGCGAGGCGAAGGTGCTGATCACCGATCGAGAATTCGCGCCGATCGTCGAGCAGGCGCTGCTGCTGTGCAAATTCAGGCCGCTGGTGATCGACGTCCTCGATCCGGTCTATACCGGGCAGGGCAGGACGCTCGGCGAGACCGATTACGAGTCATTTATCGCCAGCGGCGACCCGGCTTTCGACTGGCAGATGCCGGCTGACGAATGGGAGGCGATTGCGCTCAATTACACCTCGGGTACCACCGGCAATCCCAAAGGCGTCGTCTATCACCATCGCGGCGCGCACCAGAACGCAGTCGACAATATTCTCGAGTGGTCGATGCCGAAGCACAGCGTGTATTTGTGGACCCTGCCGATGTTCCACTGCAACGGCTGGTGCTTTCCCTGGACCATCGCCGCCAACGTCGGCACCCATGTGTGCCTGCGGCGGGTGGATGCGACGCTGATCTTCGACCTGATCCGCGAGCATCGCGTAACCCATTTCTGCGGCGCGCCTATCGTGCATACCCTGCTGATCAATGCGCCGGATGCACAAAAGCGCGGCATAGACCACAAGGTGCACGTGATGGTGGCTGGCGCCGCGCCGCCCGGCGCGATGATCGAAGGCATGGCCAGGCTCGGCTTCGCGCTGACCCACGTGTATGGCCTGACCGAGGTGTATGGCCCGGCGGGTGTTTGCGCCAAGCACCCGGAGTGGGAATCGCTGCCGCTGGAGGAGCAGGTGAGCCTGAATGGACGCCAGGGCGTGGCCTATCTGCTGCAGGAAGGCATGACGGTGATGGACCCGCAAACCATGACCGAGGTGCCAGCCGACGGCGAAACCATGGGCGAAATCATGTTTCGCGGCAATATCACCATGAAGGGATACCTGAAGAATCCGCAGGCCACGGCGGATGCCTTTGCCGGCGGCTGGTTTCACTCGGGCGACCTGGCGGTGATCCATGCCGACGGCTATGTGAAAATCAAGGACCGCGCCAAGGATGTGATCATTTCCGGCGGCGAGAACATCTCCTCGCAGGAAGTGGAGGACGTGCTATCGCGCCACCCGGCGGTGATGATGTCCGCCGTCGTGGCCCAGCCGGACGAAAAATGGGGCGAAGTGGGTTGCGCATTCGTCGAACTGAAGGAGGGGGCGAGCGCCTCTGAGGAAGAAATGCTGGCGTTTTGCCGTGAACGCATGGCACGATTCAAGGTGCCAAAGAAGTTCATCTTCCGGCCGCTGCCGAAAACCTCGACCGGAAAGATCCAGAAATTTGTGTTGCGGGAATGGGCGCGGAGCACCGATGCAATCGAGTAGGCTATCAGCAGCGCAGCATCGGCCGGGTGGCAACGTCCGGAAAAAACCAATCAGGAAACGGGATCGTAAATGGATGGTGGAGATGATTCAAGAACGCAATCCAGGCAGGAACTTCCCATGCGGGGCACGCACGTGAGCCCGATGCGCCACCATTTCTATCGCGGCCTGTCCAGCACCGGCTTTCATCGCCTGCACTATACCGAGTGGGGCGATCCCGCCAATCCGGCGGTACTGGTGTGCGTGCACGGCCTGACACGCTGCGGCCGCGACTTCGACACGCTGGCCAGCGCGATGCAGGACCGCTATCGCGTCATCTGCCCCGATGTGGCCGGGCGCGGCGAGAGCGAGTGGCTGCCCCACAAGGCCGATTACAACTACGTGCAGTACATGAACGACATGGTGGCGCTGATCGCGCGTGCCACCGCCACCGGCGTGGAATCGCTGCACTGGCTGGGCACGTCAATGGGCGGCATCATCGGCATGCTGCTCGCCTCACACGCCAACACACCGATCACGCGCCTGGTGCTGAACGACGTAGGCTCGTTTATTCCCAAGGCCTCGCTGGATCGCATCGGCATGTATCTCGGCGCCTCGCCGCGGTTTGCTGATTTCGAATCGGTGGTGATGGCGGTGCGCGCCGTGAGCCCGTTCGGCGAAATGTCGGACGACACCTGGCGGCAATTGACGGTGCCGCTGGTGACGCAGCAGGCGGATGGCGCGTGGGTGTTTCGCTACGACCCGGGCGTCAGCAATTCTTTTGCCGACGGTGCGGTCGACGATGTGGACCTGTCGGCCGTCTGGAACAAGGTGGCCTGCCCGGTGTTGATTACCCGCGGCACCGAATCCGACCTGCTGTTGAAAGAAACCTACGATGCCATGTGCCGCAAGTCCGGCGTTCGCGGCGTCGAGTTTCCGCATGTTGGCCACGCGCCGATGTTTCAGGAGGCGGGGCAAATCAAGGTGGTGAGGGATTTTTTGCTGGCGGAAAAATAGTCGCGCTCTTTACTTGAGACAAACTCCCAGATCCGCTTGCGGGTCGACAGTGATAGCTTTGCCGCAGGGCATCCTTTGTGTCCTTACTCGTCCCACTTGAACCGCCAAAGCGCCACCGCGAACAGCGCCGCGCTCGACGCGACCAATACCGCCATCGGCGCCAGCGCCGCCTCAAAATCCAGTCCCCGCCAGGTCATTGCCGCCAGCCCGTCGATCGCCCATCGCGTCGGCACGAACAGCGACAGCGTTTGCAGCCATTCCGGAAATATGAACGAAGGCACCCACGCGCCGCCCAGCATTACCATCAGCAGCGTGGCGAAAATTGCCAGGCCGCGGGTGGCTTCGGGGTTGTTGCCGACGGCGGCCAGAAACAGGCCGAAGCTTGATGTGAGCATCGCAAAACAGACGATCACGCCAAGGAAGCCGGCGATGCTGCCTTCGACGCGCACGCCGAAAAACGCCATCCCCGCGGCGAAGATGCCGAGCATCAGCAGGATGGCGATGAGGGTACTGCTGGCAACCGTGCTGCCAAGCAGTAATGCTTTTGTCACTGGCGCCGCGCGCAACCGCTTCCAAAGGCCCAATCGGCGCATAAGCAGCAGGCCGACGCCGATGTCGATGCCCATGAACATGATGAATTGCACGCTCATGCCGGCGAAGGAATGCGCGTAGCTGTTGTACTTGCGTTCCTTGCCCGATGTGACTTCCGTCGCCAGGGTGGTAAAGGGCGCATCGAAGGCGGGCGTCGTGGCTTGACCGGTCGAGGTGTCTGCGGTGCGCTTCTGCACCCGTTCGATGCTGTCGAACATGCTCATGAGGTCGCGCTTTTCTTCGTTGCCCACGGTCTTGCTCGCGCTGACATCGCGGCGAAAGTCGCTCATCGCGGTCGTATTGCCGCCGATAACGGACTGGGAGACGGCCTTCATCACGTGCTGCGTCAACATGCCGCGCACCATCGGCATGACCATGGCTTGCGACGGGTCGTAGTGAATGGCGATTTCCGGTTTTGCCCCCGGACGGAAAAGCGCGCGGCCGGCCTGGGCGCCAAAGTTTTCCGGCAAGATCACGACCGCGCGAAGCTTGCCTCTTTTCACTTGTTCCAGCGCGGCATCGTGGTCGAGCGGCTGGACGATTAGCGCGGTATCCGCGCTCAGACCGGCGATGATCTGCGCCGAAATCTTGCTGCGATCCAGGTCGACTACCGCAATGGGCACCCGCGTCGGCGCCTTGCTGCTGCCAAATAGCGAGCCGAAGAACGCGGCAATGACAATCGGCGCGGCCAACGTGATGATGAGCGCGCGGCGGTTGGAGAAGTACAAGGTGAGGTCCTTGCGGACCAGGGCGAGGAAAGCATTCATATCAGGCGTCCCTCAATTGGCGGCCAGTCAGGCTCAGGAACAGGGTTTCGAGATTGGCGCGGCCGGAACTGATGCGATTCACGATATGGCCGTGGGCAGCGAGCCAGGTGAGCACAGTCGAGGCCGCTGTCGAAAGCGAATCGACGCCGACCGTCAGCCGTCCATCCTGCTGCGAAGCCGCTTTCACGCCGGATTCGCGCGACAGCGCTGGAAGGTCCACCGCATTTTCCACGCCGCCCGCGAGTTCGATTTCCAGCGTCGCCGACACCGGCAGCCGGTGGTAAAGGCCCGCGAGCGTATCGTTGGCGATGACCTTGCCATGATCGATGATGACGATGCGGTCGCAGAGGCGCTCGGCCTCTTCCATGTAGTGGGTGGTATAGACCATCGCCTTGCCCCGCGCTTTCAGTGTTTCCAGGTTGTCGAAAATCGCATTGCGGCTTTGCGGGTCGATGCCGACCGTCGGTTCATCGAGAATCAGGACATCGGGGTCGTGCACCAGCGCGCAGGCAATATTGAGGCGTCGTTTCATGCCGCCGGAAAACGTGGACGGCTTGTCGCCGGCGCGATCGGCAAGTCCGACCAGTTCCAGCGCCGCCTGGGACCGTTCACGCAACAGCGGACCGCTCAGGCCATACAGCGCGCCGAACAATTCCAGGTTGCCCATCGCCGTCAGGTCTTCAAAGAGCGCGATGTCCTGCGGCACCAGGCCGATCTTCTGTTTGGCCGGACTGGCGTCGTGTTCGATGCGCTGGCCCGCCAGCATCGCGTCGCCGCTGTCCGCATGGGTCAGGCCGCAAATTATCGCGACGGTGGTGGTTTTGCCGGCGCCGTTCGGCCCGAGCAGGCCGACGATCTGGCCGGGTTCGACCGAAAAGGATACGCCGGCCACCACCTGGCGGGCGCCATAGGATTTACACAGATCGTTTGCTTGCAGCATGAGGTGTCCTTGAAGTGAATCTGCGGGAATGCTACGCGCGGCGGTTCAAGTGATGGACCAGCAGGCGACGGACACCGGGTTGGGCGGTGCGAGTGGCGCCGGCGTGGCGCGAGTGATGCCGCGACTTTCGGCCCGGAGTTGTCCGACCTGACCCAATGCTGTTCGCCCTATCAAGTATTCACCTTTCGCCCTGTGGTATCGAAGGGCCATTTGGGATGATGCCCTTCGATACCTCTGGGCGAACGGTGATTAAGCGA
>JANNGY010000162.1:0-1579 GCA_031404095.1 Betaproteobacteria bacterium
TTTCACGTTACCGCAGCAAGATCTCAGGGCCGCTATTGGATCGCATCGACCTGCAGATCGAAGTGCCGGCGGTGCCGCAACTCGAACTGGTGAAAGCGGCAAAAGGCGAAGGCAGCGAAGCGATTCGCGAACGCACCGAACGCGCCTTTCAGATTCAATTGAAACGCCAGGGTAAGCCCAACGCGAAACTTGGGCCGAAAGAAATCGATGATGTCTGCAAACCCGACGCGGCCGGCGAGGAACTGCTGAAGAGTGCGATCCAGCGCATGGGCTTGTCGGCGCGCGCCTACCATCGCGTGCTGAAGGTAGCGCGCACGATTGCCGACCTCGCGGCAGCGCCTGGCATTGCCGGCAGCCACATCGCCGAGGCGATCCAGTATCGGAAGATGGACAAGGCGTAGGCCGGGAAGCCACATCGTGATGCGGGCCTGTAACAACAAACACCATGACGGGTGCGGCTTACCGGCACAAAATGGCTGGAGACGCCCGCCAGTGCTGGTACTTGCCGCGCTGACCCGGACACGATGATCGCAGCCGGCCACGCCCACCACCGTACCCCGCGCTGGCTGCTGGCGTTATTGCTGGCCGCGCTCGGCATGCTCGGTCCGTTTGCGGTCGACACTTACATTCCCGCTTTTCCGACCATCGCCAGCGATTTGGGTGCGAGCGCGTTGCAGATGCAGCAGACCTTTTCGGTTTACCTCATCGGCTTCGCGGTCATGTTCCTGTTTCATGGCGCGCTGTCGGACAGCTTTGGCCGCAAGCCGATCATTCTCTGGGGCCTGGGTGTTTTCCTGATTGGCACGGTCGGCTGCGCGATGTCGGAAACCATTGGGCAACTGCTTTTCTTCCGCCTCCTGCAGGGCATATCGGTCGGCGCCGGCATGGTGGTGGGCCGGGCAATGATCCGCGACCTGTTTACCGATGTCGATGCCCAACGCCTGATGTCGATGGTGACATTGTGGTTCGGGCTCGCACCCGCTGTGGCGCCGATACTCGGCGGTTTTCTGTTTTCACATTTCGGCTGGCATTCGATCTTCTGGTTCCTCGCCATCTTCACGCTGGCACTGATCCTCATGAGCAGTTTCGCCTTTCATGAAACCCTGCCGGCCGCGAATCGCCAGTCGTTTCGCCTGCAGCCGCTGCTGGCCGGCTATCGGGAAGTCGGCGCAAACCTGCCTTTCCTGCTGCTGTCATTCGCGGCCGGCTTTAATTTCAACGGCTTCTTTCTCTACATCCTGTCCGCGCCGGTGTTCCTGCCGCAGCATCTGCAACTCGGCCCGACCGAATATGCCTGGCTGTTCGTGCCGGGCATCGGCGGCATCATGACAGGCGCGTTCATTTCCGGACGTGTCGCGGGCCGCTGGTCGTCGGCAAAGACAATACGCGCCGGCTACTCGATCATGATGCTCGCGGTGCTGACCAATATCGCCGTCTCGATATTCCTGACGCCGGCGATTCCCTGGGCAGTCATCCCGATCTTCATTTATGCGATGGGCAGTGCGACCGCTTATCCATCCTTGTCGCTGATGGTGATGGACCTGTTTCCATTCCGGCGCGGCATGGCGACCTCACTGTC
>JANNGY010000163.1:0-4000 GCA_031404095.1 Betaproteobacteria bacterium
TCTACATGCCGAGTGGCGGCACCATTTTGATTGACGGAAAGGATCATCGCTATCTGGCGGCGAACGAATTGCGCTCTTACTTCGGCGTGGTGCCTCAGGAAACGTTGCTGTTCTCCGGGACGATTTATGAAAACCTTATCCTCGCCAATCCACAGGCCACGTTCGACATGGTCGTCAAGGCGTGCAAGTTCGCGGAAATCCACGACGTCATCGAGCAACTGCCGCAAGGCTACCAGACCGAAATCGGTGAGCGGGGGAGCGGACTATCGGGCGGACAGCGGCAACGGCTGGCGATCGCTCGGGCGCTGCTGAAGCGCCCGCGCGTACTCATCTTTGACGAAGCGACCAGCAATCTCGATCCCGCCACGGCCGAGCATTTTGCCAATACCGTCAACACGCTCCGCGGCAAAGTGACGCTCATATTTATCACCCACCAGCTACCCAGAACGTTGAGGGTGGATCACTTGGTCCGGCTCGATGAAATCAGTGGTGCCAGCGGCCCCTCTGCCGTTTCTGCTGCATGAATGAGTGATTTTCATTGAATTTACATTGTTTGACAGTGGGACTTTTGGGTCTTCGGTAGAATCGCGCGGCGCCCAGTTAAAAAGACTGGGCAACTCTTAACAAGTTACTTTAACCCGCGCCCAGGACCCCAATGCTCACCGATACCAAGACAAGCAAGCCGACCCTCCATTTCGACCGCGACACCCTAAGCACCGTCTTGAAGAAAATCGATCCGGCCTTTCCCATGGAATCTCTGGCCACGTTGATCAAAGCCGCTGGCGGCAATGAAAATGACGCGATTCAGACTCTGTTTGGACAATTGAACAAGGTCGTTCTGGGCGGTTCAGCCAGCGTGGACGAATCAGATCTCGTTTCGTTGATCGATGGCATCGATGCATCTGGCGCAAACGGCAAAGTGATCAGCCTTGCCGGCACGGACAGCGCCAAGCTGGCATCCCTCGCAGGCTCGGACATCGGTGTCCGTTATGCGTTGATTCATGGCCTGCCCTTCGCAGTCACGGGCAACATCGCGCTCTATGACAACCTCAATCGCGACGGGAGCCTGTTCAAATTCGACCCGAACTCCGGAGAAAAACTCTACACCGACGAATGGCTCAAAGATCGCGCGCAATTTCTCGCGGTGAGATTCAACGCCGGTGGCGAAGGTACGGTCACCGTGTCGGGTACGCAGTCGTGGACATTCGAAGAACGTACCGAAGCCGGAAACACTCGTGTGCAAGTCAACGCCGATCAGGGCCAGCGCGCATCCAACAAGATGACCTTTGCGACCGGCACCACCGAAACACAGACCCTCGTCGGCAGCAGCGGTGGCGACAAAGTCTATAGCGGTTCGGGTGACGACAATATCAATGCGGGTGCGGGAGACGACTACGTCGAAGGCGGCGCCGGCGGCGACATGATCGACGGTGGACGGGGCAACGATACCCTACTCGGCGGACAAGGCGACGACCAGATCGACGGTAGTCTCGGCAATGACAAACTCGATGGCGGCGCGGGCGCGGACTACCTCATCGGCGGCAAAGGCGACGATCGGATGGAAGGCGGCAACGGCTTAGATTCATATGTGATCGATGCCGACGATGGCAACGACGTCATCGTCGACGCCGACGGCCTGGGCGAAATAGTCTTTGAGGGCCAAGCTCTGACAGGCGCTGGCGCCATGAAAGACGGCAAGTTCGTTTCACCGGACGACAAGATCAGTTATTCATTTGCCGGCGACATGGAAGAAGGCGGCGTGCTCACCATTGCCACCGACACGAGCAACATCAAAGTCGTGAATTTCAAGAATGGTCAGCTCGGCATCTCTTTGATCGCATTGGCCGCGAACGACGGCAGCCCCGAACCTCTTGGTCTCACCGGGCAGCCATTCACCCGAGCCACGCGTCCCGTCAGTGCTGCGACGGTCGCGGGCAATTTGGGCGCTACCAGGGGCACGATCGAACCTGCGCCGCCATTGGATGGCTCCGTTGCAGCATCGGTAGGCAATGCGCCCGACGCCGCGCTTGGCGACCATGCCTCGGGCTCGTCACCGAGCGAATCGAATGCGGCTGCCAGCCTGGACGACAGTGCCTACGGCGAGTTGTTCTCAGACCCATTGGCGAGCCTTCCCATGGTGACCGGCGAAAACGTCTATCAAGCTATCAACACGCACCATTCGCTGACACCCAAGACCCGCAGTGCGGCCGCGATCAACACCTTGCCCGCGCCGGGCAACGTCTCGTTCCTCGATCCCACATTCATGGCCAACGAAGGCATTTCGGCACGCCACATCGAATACGCGCTGATGGACTTCCACGACGCGATCAACATCGGTAGTGCGCTCGGTAATGACAACTTGGGCGATTCGTTCAGCATCGGTGTCAGCTCACTCACCGTGGGCACCGCTTTCGACAGCAAGCAACTTTCCGACGACACGTACACCGATCTCGGCAGTAAGCGCATCGGCGTTAAGGGGTAACGCCAGGCAGGGCGACGCCGGAAGGCGAACACCAAGGCGTGACGACAATCACGCACCGCGACACCCTGAGCCCACTGCTCAAAAGCCTCTCTCCCCTCGCGGGAGAGAGGCTGGAGTGAGGGGGACAACATGAAGAAGCTACACGGCCCGTAATTCACCACGCGCCAAATCGGAGAGAAACAAATGCTGTCGAAATTTCAGTCGTGGCTCAAGTCCAGACTTGAGTCCAAGGAACCACTGTCCCGCGGCCTCAAAGCCATCGAATCCGCGCCCCCGCAACTACTGCCGCGCACGCTGATGTGGGCGCTGATGTTTCTGTTCGGGATCCTGCTTGGCTGGGCGCTCATCGGCAAGCTCGATATCATCGCCACCTCCGAAGGCAAACTCGTTCCCGCCACCTTCCTGAAAATCGTGCAGCCCTCGGAAGGCGGCATTGTCAAGGAAATCCTCGTGCGCGAAGGCGATCACGTGACCGTCGGCCAGGTGCTGGTGCGCATGGATACCCACCTCACGGAGGCCGACACCAAGACCATCGCCGCGGATGTCGCGCTGCGCAAGCTTACGCTACGCCGGATCGATGCCGAACTGCAAGGAAAGATGCTGTTCCGTCAGAACGACGACCCGCCCGAACTCTTCGTCAAAGTCCTCGACCAATTTCGCGCCTACCGTCAGGCCTATCAGGACTCCATCGCTCAAGAAGAAGCCAGCCTGCTGAAGCTGCGCCAGGACTTGGCAGGCGCCATGCAAGTGAAATCCAAACTCGAGCGCACGCTCCCCTTCTACGAAAAACAGGCTACTACCTTCGACAAGCTCGGCAAAGACGGCTTTGCTTCCCCGCTACTGGTGGAAGACAAGAAGCGCGAGCACATCGAGAAAGATCAGGAACTCAAGGCCCAGCACTTCGCCGTCACCAGCGCCGAGGCATCAATCGCGCAAAGCGAAAGACGCATCGCGCAAGTCACTTCCAACTATCGTCAGCAACTCCAGGCCGAGCGCATGCAAACGCAGGCCCAACTCGACAAGCTCACCCAGGATTGGGAAAAGCAGGCGCACAAGAACGGGCTCATGGAATTAAAGGCTCCGCAAGCGGGCATCGTCAAGGACATCGCCAGCCATACACCCGGCACCGTCGTTACCCCGGGCACCATCCTCATGACCGTCGTGCCGAACGGCGAATCACTGATTGCCGAAGTGCAGATCAAGAATGCCGACTCTGGTTTCATTCGCAACCACCAGCCGGTGAGGGTCAAAGTGGCCAGCTATCCGTTCCAGAAGTACGGGATGCTGGAAGGCGAAGTGACGCACCTGGGTGCGGATTCGACAGATACCGTTGGCGGACGGCCGGAAGAACTCAGTCCCGAGAACCGCATCAACGTGCAATCGAACTACAAGGCGCATGTGAAGTTGAAGAGCCAAATGCTGTTGGCGCAGGGAGAGAAATTTGATCTGCGGGCGGGGATGCAGGTGGTGGCAGAGATTCACCTCGGGGAGCGGACGGTCATGGATTATTTGTTGTCG
>JANNGY010000164.1:0-2235 GCA_031404095.1 Betaproteobacteria bacterium
GTCTTGAGGTTGATGACCAGATCGAACCTTGTCGGTTGCTCCACTGGCAAGTCGCCAGGATTGGCGCCTTTCAATATCTTGTCCACGTAGGAGGCAACGCGCTGCAAATTGTTGCCGGCCGGCCCGAAGTTCATCAGGCCACCTGCGCCCGCGTATTCGCGATCCCTGCTCATCGTCGGTATCCGGTGTTTCAACGCCAGATCTGCAATCTGGCTTCGCTGCTGCAAGAAAATCTGATCCGTCACCACGATGACTGCAGCGGTTCTTTCCTTACCCATTGTGGAGAACGCAGCGTCGATTTCCTGCGCCGTACTCGCGTTCACGGCAAGTGCCGTCAGGTTCTTCTCCCGCGCCGCCAGCTGGATGCTCTTCAGGACGATGGTGCTGGACGACGTATTGGCAGGGTTTACCAGCACGGCCACACTGGAAAGCCCGGGAAACAGGCTGAGCAGCACTTCAAGTTGCTTCGGTCCGATCTCGTGGCTGACGTTCGACAGCCCGGTTATATTGCCGCCGGGATGCGCCAGGCTTTTCACGAAGCCGCTGGCGACAGGGTCATCGGAATTGGCCATGACAATGGGTACCGTGGTGGTCACCTTTTGCGCCGCTCGGGTAGCTGTCGGACCCCCTGTGACAATGACGTCCACGTTCAGCTTCATCAACTCGGCCGTGAAGACAGGAAACTGCTCATATTTGCCGGCGGCAAAGCGCCATTCGATTGCCAGGTTCTTCCCGTCGACGTATCCGAGTTCGCGCAAACTCCGCAACAGGATCCCGAAGTCCGGATCGGATTCGAGCGCATCGGGGCGCCGATCCGGCATCATCACGCCAATGCGACGGATCGCGCCTTGCTGTTGCGCGAACGATCTCAGGGGCGCCTCAAGTGCGGCTACGCTGAGCGCCGCGACAAGCTTGCGACGATTGTTCATATGTGTGGTCCCCAGCAGGATCGGTAAGCGCGCAAGTGTCAACACGATGACCGGCGGCTGGCGTAGCAGGCACGATCAATCGTCAAGAGGCAATGTAGCACCAAACCCGACGCTATTGGCTGAACTGGCAACGCATTGGATGTTCGCTTCCGGTTATTTCGCAAGACGGCTTCGGGCACTGACCTGACCGTGGCGGGGAATCGGCGATTGACCGGACCCAGTCTGGTCCAACCCGACAACTATCTCGAAACCTGCCGTTCGGGCTGAATGCCAGCAACGGAGCGCGATCAATCTCGGCAGTGCACCGTTTGCCATCTGCCACCAAAGGCCGGTACATGGAAGTCAATTTGCGATTGTTCGGTTGCCGATCAAGAGTCGTTGGTAGCAGACGGCCATCGGCCACAAACCCGTCCTTCGAACCTGATGCCGATAGCGGCCGTTCGCCCTGTCGGAGAGGCGGTTCGGGGGAGGTCGGAAAGTGGCTGCCAGTCTTTTAAGGCTCGTGGCGGCGGCCCATCTTGACAATAAGCGCGCCGAGATGCCGGTCAAGAAGGTCACTACGGCGCGCCCGAACCCGCTTCCGGCATTGCAGCGTTTGGCGAGCCAATCGTGCGACTCCTCATTGGGGTTCAGCCCATCCGAAAGAGCCGGTTGTATTCGAAGAGGCGCACGATGGTCGCTGTGATGCCAGCGGCCAGCGGGTGGACGGGGTTGACCAGGGTTGCCGCCTCCTCAGGAACGATCACAGAGGGAACTACCAGGATGGGCGCCGTGCCACCCCGAAGCCAGTCCGCTCCGATTTTGACGCTGACGCGCCCGGCGGGGATCGCCGACCACGTCAATGGCAGCGTGGTGATATCCAAGACCTCCCGCGCCGCCCAAGTAGCATCCGGCACCTCGAGTCTCACGAGGTACTTGTTGAGCGGCAATCCGGCGTCATCGACGTGGGCGGCAGTCTCCAGGACTGCGATGGCGATGGTCGGCGCGGTGTAAAGCGCCACCTGCCCGTCCTCGTTCCACCGCCCCGGGCTTGCCGCGGCGCCACGCCCACTCAGATCGTGGGCGCCGTACTTGCGTGTGTCGGCCGCGATCCGCCAGAGGATCACTGATAGGCTCCGCTTTCAATAGAGCCGAGCAGGCGCGCGACAACCTCGACCCCGGTGGGGGTGTCGATGAGGTCGGCCGGCTTGCGCCCCCCGAGGGCGGGTTGCGGGCGCTCGACCCATTGGCCCAACCACTTCGCGGAGTCGAAGTCTTTGGCCGCTGGCGCCTTCGAATTCATAACGATGCTCCGGGCCATACCCAG
>JANNGY010000165.1:0-10026 GCA_031404095.1 Betaproteobacteria bacterium
GAACAGCAAGCCAACTCGTCGTCAAAATCACAAATACGGATACAAATCCAGCTCTGCGCTCGGGGACTGGATGAATGCGCTAGCGATGAATAGTCCGTTGCTCATGGACACCGCTGTGACCATGGGACAATTGTTGCATGAATTCACCTTATTAACCATTCGCAGTTTTCTCAATGCCGAACGTAAATCCGCCGAACGGGTGCCGGTACCGGTGCGGTCGGATTTGTCGGCACCGTGATCAAGCACATGCCGCATCAGCGACAGGTAGGCGGCATCGGCTGCGTTGGGATGTTGACTTGGCGAGGCGGAGGACATTTCTTGGCCCGAAACAGGAGTGGACGGTGTTCGATGAAACGAATGCATGCATTTTACCGAATTGCGTTGGCGCCTCTGCGGCCGGGCCAGAAAAACGCCGCGCGCATGGACGTTTCGGATCGTGATCCGCGCATTGTCGTGATCGTGATTATCGGTAGGTCTCTTCCAGCGCCGCGATCAGCCTCGGCAGTTCATCGAGGGAAAACGACTCGATCCCGGCGGCCGCCGCCCGTCCGCCACCATTGGCAAAGCGGGTCGCCACCAGCGCGGCATCGCGCGGGGATGAGCGGGGTGCGCGAATGCTGACGGTCGCGGATCCTTCGCGGTCTGCCGTGAGGACCGCATGGGCCCGGCCGGGATGCGCATGCACCAGCTGGTTCGCGAACGCGCCGCTCACCCGGCGTGCCCAGGCCTCGTCGGGCATCAGGTACACGGCAACGAAGGGCTTCGCATGCAACGCTGGAAGCGCCTGCGCACGTGCCAGGTCCGCTTCATA
Source organism: Betaproteobacteria bacterium (assembly GCA_031404095.1). Classification (GTDB taxonomy): domain Bacteria; phylum Pseudomonadota; class Gammaproteobacteria; order Burkholderiales; family Usitatibacteraceae; genus UKL13-2. The sequence goes on from JANNGY010000165.1 coordinate 812, forward strand.
GCCCGCCAACAGACGGGCCAGGATATCCTCGCGCTCGATGAACTGAAAAGGATCCGGGTAGGGCTGCAGCCGCGTGGCGACCTCCACCGGGTGGTAATGCAGGTCCTCGACCGTTTCGCCATAAGCATTGTAATTAAGGCATTCGCCGAGCTGCCGGAGTTGCTCCGCCTGCGCCGGTGCCAGGTTGGCGTCCTGCGCCAGCTGGCGAGCCACTCCTGTCAGGTTATCGCCGAACGCGGCGGCAATGGCCCATAGGCGGTGCGCTCCCTGGCATTGGCGATCCACCAGCAGGCTGGTGCACACGTCTGCGCTCTCGTCGATGTGCGCGACCAATCCATCGTGGGATTTCAGGTGGCTCGCGCGGTGGTGGTCGAAGTAATTGATGAGGACGCCATTTTCCAGCAATGCTCGCACGGCATCGGCGTTGCGATCGTAGGAGATGTCGAACACGTTGATTTGGTCGCCGGGCTGCACCACTTGTGCGGCCAGCAGCCGATCCAGCAAGGCAATATCGCGTTTGACGCCGCTGACCAGCATCAGCCGGTCAATCGCGATCGGGAAACTCAGGCGAAGTTGATGGCGCGCGAGCAGGCCATCGGCGTCGCCGTTGAATACGTCAATGAATTTTTGCATGCGCGCAAGTGCCCCAATCGTGGCGATCGTGGCGATCGTGGCGGGCTCGTCGCCGGCTGCGCACGGCAGGGTGCTCATCAACGCGGCGCCCACATCCCGCGGCTCGAATGGAATTCATGTGTCATATTATCAAATCGCATTTCGCGGACTGCGCCAAATGTGCCCGCGCGAATGCGCCGACCGTCACAATATTTGTTTGCCAACGGGACGGTAGTGGAAATGGGCGCGAGAAAATCACTGGCCCCCGAAGTGAAAATATCCCATGGCGTGTCGGCGCTGGCGCCAATGCCGCAGGGTACTGGCGGACGCCTTGACACTGCTTGAAATGCATCTGGGGCCCGCAGGCCCCAGTGGTTATTCCCTGTCGGCCATCCTGTTGGCAGGACGCCACGACCACCAATTCTGGCGGCTGGTGTTTGTTGGTGGCTAGGCTGACTTCTGGGCGTAAAGCACCCAGAGATTGGCAATATCGCCCACGCCGCCCTCGTAACCGCGAATGCTCTTGAGAATCGAAATGCCCTTCGCTTTCTGTCCGGCCTGAAGGTAGGCCATGCCCAGGTAGAGGCGGGCATCTTCAGGACGCTTCAACCCGCCTTTTTTGATACCGGATTCGATTGTTTCCGCACCCTTGGCAGCCTGACCACGGGTCACTTGCGCATAGCCAATCCTGACGAGGGAATTGCCATCCTTGGCGGCATCGGCATCGGCCAATTCTCCGGGCGCCGCTTTCTCCGCCTCGGCGATTCGCTTGACGGCGAGGTCGCGCAGGCGCTTGTGACGATCGGCTTCCGCGCCTTTGCCGAGCGCACCGCTGGCGAATCCGTCATCGATCACCTTCTTGCCTTCGGTGGCAAATCCGGCCTGAATCGCCAACTGGGACATTTCCATGTAGTCATTGGTGGCAGTCAGATTGCCGGTCGCAAATTGAAGGCGATAGACGTCGAGCGCCAGACGATCTGAAAAGCCCGGTTTCTTTTGCAGACGCGAAATGACATCGGCCCAGAGGCTCTTCTTTGGATAGTAATTGAGGAGTTTTTCAATGGTCGCGGTATAGCCGGCGTTATTTTTCTGCCGCTGGTAGCTGTTGGCCAGCAACAGCAGTTTTTCCTCGGACGGTGTGCGGCCGGCCTTTTCATCGGCCTCGATATCGGCCAGCGATTCTTTCGCCGATGCCGCAAAATCGCCGCTCTGGAAATAGGACTGGATCATCAAAGTGCGAACCTGACCGCCGGTACCGCCCTCCTTGAAATAGTGAGTGCCATACTTGATCGCCGCGGGATAATTCCTGGCGTTGTAGTGCGCGGTGGCAAGCGCTTCTATGATCTTGATTTGATCCGCAGGGGGCGCCTTGCCCGACGCGATAACCGCTTCATAAGCCTTGATCGCCACGTCGCCTTCTTTTGCCCCGGAGGCGGCCGCCGCGCGCATCCGCTCGACCATGTAGTTTTCGTAGGGCGACTTTGCCGGAATGGCATCGGCTTCGCGGATTTTGGCCAGTGCTTCCTTGTACTTGCTGGCCTTCATCAAATCCTGGGCCGCCTGTAAAGGCTTGCCGACTTCCGGGCGCACTTTTTCCTGTGCATGCGCATTCGGGATGGCGACAACGAGAAAGCTTGCCACCACGGCGGCGCGGACGATCGCTCGGACCAGACTGGATCGATTCATGGATCTATTCTCCGGAAAGACAATTGAAACGCGACCGAGGTCGCGCTTCACCACGTCAGACTTATTTGACGAACTGTTCGTTGCCGACAATGCCGAGCTTGGTGATACCCAGGCGCTGCGCCGAGGCCATTACCAGCGCGACCGACTTGTACTGTGCCAGCTTGTTGGGCCGCAGATGCACCTCCGGCTGCACGGCCTCGGAGGCGGCCGCCAGCAGGCGTCCTTCGAGCGCATTGCGATCGGCAAGGATCTCGCCGTTCCACAGCACCGTGCCGTCGAAGTCGACGTCGATCTGCACCACGACCGGCTGAACCAGTGGCGGCGGCGGATTGCCTATCGGCATGTTCAGCTTGACCGCATGGGTCTGTACCGGAATGGTGATGATCAGCATGATGATCAGCACCAGCATCACGTCGATCAACGGCGTGGTGTTGATTTCCATCATGACTTCCGGTTCTTTTGAGCCGTCGCCCGAGCCCATACTCATGCTCATGACTGTGTCCTTTCAAATGGTGTGTTCATCCTAGCCCCCCGCAATGACATTGGCCGGTGGCTCGGTGATAAACCCGATTTTCATGATGCTGGCCCGCTGGCAGGTATAGACCACTTTGCCAATTGATTCGTAGCGCGCGTTCTCGTCGCCGCGAATATGTACTTCGGGCTGCGGTACCAGCACGGCCACCACCTTGAGCTTTTCGAATAGCGCATCGGTATCCGGCACCAGTTGCTGGTTCCAGAAAATGTCGCCGTCCTTGTTGACCGAGATCAGGATGTTTTCCGGCTTGGTCTGCGTCGGCAGATTGCGCTCTTTCGGCAGGTCCACGGCGATATTCTGAATGATCGCCGGAATCGTGATCAGGAAGATGATCAGCAACACCAGCATCACATCCACCAGCGGCGTGGTGTTGATGGCCGAAATAATTTCGCCTTCGTCGTCGCTGTTGTCCGAGCCTACGTTCATTCCCATAATGGGTTCCTCATGCTTCGGTTACGGGGTGCCGTGCGGACTATCTCTTCTTGCCGGCGCTGCTCAGGAGCACCGAATGCAGGTCGGCACTGAAAGCGCGGACTTTTTCCATTGCGACCTTGTTGCGGCGCAGCAACCAGTTGTAAGACAACACCGCCGGCACCGCAACCGCCAGACCGAAGGCGGTCATGATCAGCGCTTCACCCACCGGACCCGCGACCTTGTCGATCGAGGCCTGACCGGCGATACCGATCGCGGTCAGCGCATGGTAGATCCCCCACACCGTGCCGAACAGGCCAACGAACGGGGCGGTGGAGCCGACGGTCGCCAGGAAAGCCATGCCGTCCTGGAGGCGGTTGTTGACGTTGTCGGTGGAGCGCTGGATGGACATGGTCACCCATTCATTCAGATCGACATCTGCCATCAGTCCGCTATGGTGCTCGGCCGCCTTCAGGCCGCTATCGGCGATGAAACGGAAAGCGCTGGCTTCACTGAGGGTGGCAACGCCTTGTTGCACCGAGCCGGCCGTCCAGAATCCCTCAAGCGTTTCCTTGGCATCTTTCATCAGGCGGAACTGCTCGAACAGTTTGACGATGAGGATGTACCAACTGCCCATCGACATGATGACGAGGATGATCAGCGTCGTTTTGGAAACGAAGTCGCCTTCTTTCCAAAGCGCTTCCAGTCCGTAGGGATTCATGACCATTTCCTTGGCAGCCACCGGGGCAACCACGGGGCCGGCAGGCTTGGCCGGCTCTGCGGCGGGCTTGGCTGCATCCGCGGCCGGGGCTTGCGCCTGTGCCGGATTGGACTGCAGGGATACGACGGCTGCGACAAACGGGGTCGCCGCCATGACGATGGCGACGAGCAGCGCGGGGATACGGTTGATGAAATTCATGTTGCCTCCACTAAAAGATTAATTACTTGATTGATACCGACAAGCCCATTGTCCCGCTTGCGAATTAAGGCACGGGACAGGTATTCCAGTCTTGGCGTCAGTCCGTCAACTTGAATGAGAACGGTACTTGCACCCGCACTTCCCTGCCTTGCCCATTGCACTTGAACTGGCGCACGGCACTGACCGCGACACTGTTGAAGACACGATGACTCGAGGACTTGACGTCCACGTCCTTGATTTCGCCGTTAACAGCCACGGTGAATTCGACGAGGACTTCGCCCTGAATACCGTCCTTGCGGGCGGCGGCCGGATATTTGATCTCGGAGCGAATCGCTTGCGAGTTCGGACAGGCAACCCCCACGCTTGGCGGCGCGGGCGGTGCGACGACTGCCGGCTTGGGTGGCGCGTACACAGGCGGCGCCACCGGGGTCGGGTTCGAGATGACGGCCTGCACGACCGGCGAGGAAATCTGTACCTCCGGCGGCGGCACGAACGTCGGCATGACCTGCACCATTTTGGGCGGCGGCGGTGGCGGCGTGTCAGGAGGCGGCGGCTTCTTGACCTCTTCGATAATCTTGGTTTCCAGCGGCGCCTTGATCACTTCGATCGCCTTACGGGCCAAGCCGGTCACGAGGGCATAAACCACGATCGCATGCAAAATCATGACAACGGTTATGCCGGTGAGGTGCTTGCCGGGCTGGCGCTGTTGTTGCGCGTAATCCATTGAATCTCCTCCATTGGTCACTCGCTTCTCGGGCGAGAGTCATGGCTGCTTAAAAATGAACGCGAATTCTAACCTTTTATTCGGCGACGCGCATCATGGTTACTGAATTTGCCATAATCGACCGATAGGCACCAGCCAATTACCTGCATACCGAATATGACACATCCGGCTTTCACGCGCCTTTCGGACGCGGCGCGCCGATCGGGAGATTCTGCTCCAAGATGCAATACGGCGTGCGGCCCGCTACGATCAGGCATTGTGGCGGCACACGCATCAACGTGATACTAAGTCCAAAATCCATGACCATACAACTGAAACGGTAATTGATATGCCGATGTCTCCAATCGATGTGCGCGTTCTGGCTCAATCCGGCATTGCCGCGTTACGCAGCGGCGATGCGGAGGGCGCGCGAAAGACATTTGAACGTATCTCGGCGGCAGGATTGGCGGATGCCTCGGCATTTCTCGGACTTGCCTATGCGTGCAGCGCGCTGCGTGACCGGGCGGCGGCACTTGCCGCGGTGGACAGGGCGCTCGCGCTGGAACCCCGCAATGTGCGCGCGCTGTTGTTCAAGGCAGACCACCTTGCCGCCGCGGACGATGCCCGGGCCGCTTCTGCGTTCTACATGGCGGTGGTCAAATCCGCGCCACCCACGGACCCGTTGCCGGAGGACTTGCGCCAGGAGGTCGCGCGCGCGCAAGCGATGTGCGATCAGTATGCACGCCAATTTGAATCCTATTTGCAGGACCGGCTCGCGAGCATGCAAACGGCGGAAGGCAGGGCCTCCCTCCGCTTCGCACACTCACTGGACATACTTTTCGGCAAAAAGAAGATCTATTTCCAGGATCCCAGGTACTACTATTTTCCGGAACTGCCGCAGATTCAGTTCTACGAACGAGATGACTTTACTTGGCTCGACAAGGTGGAGGCGGCGACTGCGGCCATCCGCGAAGAATTGGGCGAAATTCTCAAGACGGGAAACGCGTTTACGCCCTATGTGCAAGGCAACCCCAATCGGCCAATGCTGAACAAAGGGGGCATGCTTGACAACCCCGACTGGAGTGCATTCTATCTTTGGAAAAATGGCGAGATCGTCGCGGAGAATGCGGCACGCTGTCCGAGAACCATGGAGGCATTGGCGAATGTCCCGATCGCGCGCGTGCCGGGGCGTTCACCTTCAATCCTGTTTTCGCAGTTGCGCCCCGGCGCCCGCATTCCGGCGCACACCGGATTCGTGAATACGCGCTTGATCTGCCACTTGCCGTTGATCGTTCCGCCCGGTTGCGGATTTCGCGTCGGCAACGACACTCGCGAATGGGTCGAAGGCAAGGCATGGCTTTTCGACGACACGATCGAGCACGAAGCCTGGAACTTGAGCGAGCAGACACGGGTGATCCTGCTGTTTGAAATCTGGCGGCCAGAACTGACGATCGGCGAACGTGAATTGGTGAGTGCCATGTTCGAGGCCATCGATACCCACGGCGGCGGATCAACCACCTGGAACATATGAATGTTGGCGCGGTGTGTGCGACGTTGACGTTCGCTAGACACCGAAAGTTGCTGGTGTTAGTCTCAATGCATGCCGACTTTTGCAGATTTCATCGAGCCGTTCGACCCGGTCGAATTCAAAACACAGTACTACGGCAAGAAGCCGCTACACATTCGTCGCCAGGGTCGCGCACACAAGAACCCGTTGCCCTGGACTCGCTTCAATGAGGTTCTCGGTCTTACGCCCTATTGGAACGAAGACTCGCTGAAAGTCTTTTACAGGAACCGCGTCGCACTGCGCGAAAATTACTGCGATTTGACGCGCATGGGAGAACGCGCCAAAGCACCCGTCGATCCCCGAAAGGTCAGGGCGCTGCTTGGCCTCGGCGCCAGTTTGGTGGCCAACAATATCCACCAGGTGTGTCCAGACGTTGCCGCCATCAATCAAATGCTGCAACGGGAATTCGCCGCCGGCTCAGGCGCTAACGTCTACTGCTCGTTCAAGCAGGTGCAGGCTTTTGGGACTCATTTCGACCTGCACGATGTGTTTGCCTTTCAGTCCGAGGGCGAGAAGCGGTGGCATGTTTACGAATCCCGGGCGGACAATCCGATTGCGCCCGTGCCTCCCGGCGACGAGGCCGAGAAATGGCTGGTAGACAGCCGTGGCAAACTGATCATGGAGATCGTGATGCAGCCCGGCGATATTCTCTACTTGCCGCGCGGCCAATACCACGATGCAATCACCGGTGCTGAAGCCTCGCTGCACGTCACCTACTGGGTAAAGCCGGCGACCGGTTTATCGCTGTTCAATCTGCTCGAGTCCGCGCTCGAATCCGAAAGCGACTTCCGCGCCTACCTTCCCGACGCCAATGACAAAGTTGCGCTTAAGGAACAACTGGCGCGGTTATCCCAACACGTGGACAAGTTGCTCAATTCCCCCTCCTTTGCGATCGATATTAGAAATCATCAACGCGCCTTTGCGTCGTCTCCGGCAGGATTCGAGTTACCGGTTCAGAAGCGGCCGCAGTTCTTTTCGGCGGCCATGCAGGGCCAGGTTGTCAGACGGCATGAAGGCTTTGTGGCGGTCTTTGGCAAATTGGAAGTTCCGCTGGGTAGTGCTCATTCCGCCGTTGAGTGGTTGCTTACGCAGCGCATGTTTTCGTTCGACGATCTGGCTGCACGCCATCCGTTCGTCGATGAGGATGAACTGCGAGACATTCTTCAGCAACTCCTCAAGATTGGCGCCATCGTCGAAACCGCGATGCGCTAGGCGCCAGCGCCGCAGCGGCGGTTTGGCCTGGAAGCATCTGATTCCCCTTTGACGTTTGGATTCCCATGCAACAGATCGAGCCGACTTACCTTCCCGCGCGCGCCGCGCTACACCCTACCGGGCTATACGTCGAACTGCGTGAAATCGGGCCGGAGCAACTGCATGACCCCTTCATGCAGGAAACCATTCAGCGTGTTCCCGCGCGCCAGTCGGTCATCCAGATCCTCAAGGAAGACCTGGGAAAAGTGTTGCCGAATTCGGCGCCGGCGGGGCTGATCTTCCATGTGGGCCGGTGTGGTTCGACGCTCGCTTCCCAGCTTCTGAAGCACCATGAACCGGTCGTCGTCTATTCCGAGCCGCTCGCGGTCAACGAGATCCTGGTGCCTCCAAGCAAGTGGGAGCGCGCCGAGCTGGTGGGGGCGCTGCGTTCGCTGGGCGAAATTCTCGCGCAGCACGCCAGCAAACCCTACATCTTGAAACTCAGCAGCTGGAACACTTTGTATTGCGACATTGTCGCCGACGCGTTTCCATCGACACCGTGGGCACTGTGCATTCGCGATCCGCTTGAGGTTTGCGTGTCGCTCCTGCAACAGCGGCCTGGCTGGTTGCGTGATGCCGGTTCGCCATCGCACGTGTTTGCCGGCCGTGTGGATCCCGAACACTCTTTTCGCACGGCCGAAGACTACCTGGCGCGACTTTTTGCGACGTACTGTCGAGCCATCGGCAGTCTCGATATTCACCGCGGCAAGCTCATCGCGTACGACACGCTGCCGGAGTCGGTATGGAAGACGCTGGCAGCGCATTTCGGCCTGTCGATCAGCGAACACACAAAGTCCCTGATGTCCGCCGCCTCGCGAACCTATTCAAAATCGCGCGTTGGCAAGAGCATTGAGTTTGTACCCGATGGCAACCAGAAGCGCGCCAATGCATCACCTGAACTTCAACTGGCGGTCGATACATACGCTCGTCCTGAATTGGCGCGACTCGTCAGCAGATTTGGCCAGTAGCGTCAGCGAGGGATAGCGAGATCCGTCAACCGGGCACGCCGGTATCTTCACGGCAAATTTGTTCTCTGTAGCTGTAGGGTGCGCAACGCGCACGCTGTTTCGGCAATCCGTGCGCAGTGCGCACCCTACGCGAGCTCTGAGGAGGCCGAGAACAAATTCACCGTGCCGGTATCTTTGCCGCGCCGCCACACGGGATGACTGTCGCGGAATTTACCGCCTGGATAATGGCAACGGAAAGTTTGAGGCGTTGGATTAAGGCAGAATTGGCAGTTCGAAATCAGGCAAACACCACTTGTAAGGATCGTGATGCAAAACCAGCAAATCATCAACCCGGAAATCCGCGCCCTTGAAGCCGAAGCCGCGCGTGCGTTGCAATCGGGAAAGGAGCAGGACGCGCTCAGGCATTGGGGGCGCATTCTGGACATCGACCCCAATCATGCGCGAACCTTGACGGCGCTCGGTCAGCACGCGTTTCGCCAGGGCAATGCGGCGTCGGCACGCGTCGCCTTCCAGCGCGTGGTCGATACCGACGGCAGCAACTCGCAGCAATGGATCAATCTTGC
>JANNGY010000166.1:0-6219 GCA_031404095.1 Betaproteobacteria bacterium
ACTGTCATTCCCGCGCCCGCATACCCGCTAATCTATTGTGCTTCCGGCCCAAAAAAACCCTGTCATCCTGAGCGAAGCGAAGGATCTCATCACTGTTACCAGATCCTTCGCTTCGCTCAGGATGACAAAATTATTGAATAGAAAATGTAATCAGCTAGCGCTTATGCGCGCGCGGGAATCCAAGGGCGCCTAAATTCGGAATATGAAGTTTGGATTCCCGCCTGCGCGGGAATGACGGTGGGGTAGTTCAGCCGACCTCCACACTCACCACCTGAAACCCCACCCGGCAACTCCCTACCTTCACCTTCAGCGTGCCGCGGCCTTCCGCCACCAGGGTCACCACTTTTTCATTCGCATTGCCGCGCGACCACGGTGCGAAGACATTGATGCCGCCGAACGGCCCGCGGCCCCAGCCGTCAAGGTGACCGATCTGCGTCACCGCTTCGCCCGGCGCGGCGAGGCGCACGCCTTCGCCTGCAACCGTCAAACGCAGCGGCTCCACATGCGGCAACGCCTTCGCCGACGAAATCCCGTGCGTGCCGAGATAGCCGTGGTTGGTCACGCAGAGCTCAATGCGCGTCATGCCGCCGGCCAGTTTTTCCTGCTTGCGCACCGTCACGCTCACGCGCGGCGACAATGCGGCCACGCGCAGGAAGGCGGCGCTGTGCTGGTTCAATACCTCGCCGAGTTTTTCATACGACGGGTTTGACACGCCGACACGCAAATCGAGCCCGCCGATTTCCACCGCGCCGATCTGCGGATGTGTCACCGCGCGCCACGGCGTGAAAACGCGGCCGTGGTTTTCGCGCCGGTCCCATTGCGCCAGCGCCAGCACATCCGCGCGCGACATCTCCGAATAATTCTCGATGAACTTCTTGCGCTTGGTCATGCCGATCTGGGTGAAGATATCCCACAGCTCGACGCCATAGGCGAGGCAGCCGCGTTGGTGATAGGCATAGTCGGTCAGCACGCCGCGCACCGGCACGCCGGGCTCGTACTGGAATTCGTGAAAGCCGCTCACCATCGGATAGCCGGTGAATTCCTTTGCCCACGCTTCCACCTGCCGGTAGACGGCAAGGTCCTCCTGGTCCATCTCGTGATCGGGCTTGTCGCCCAGCGGGCGCAGGAACACACCGCCGAAGGTATGAAAATTCACCCAGGTGAAAATGTTCGGATGCGCGCTGACGAAATCGAGCAGCGCGCGTGTCTCGGGTTCGCTGCCGGGGAAATATCCGGCGCCGACCTGCTGGTCCTCCGAGCCCCAATGATAGGGAAAATTGCGGTTGAAGTCGGTTTGCGAATCGCACAGGTAACCGGGTGTCGGGATCGCGCGGCCGTCGAAATTGACGATGTGGCCCTCGGGGTACATGCGATAGAACGGACCCGCATCCTCCGGCAGCCGCGGCACCATCACGCCAGGCGCAATGTTTTCGCCGGTGAGTTCCACCAGTTCTCCAACGGCGCACACCTGCCGCATGTAGCCCATCTGGCCATCGCCATCGACGTCGGCGTTCTGCCAGAAGGCGCGGCCCTTATCGGCGCGGTTATCCGCCGGATGCGAGCGAACGTAACGCCCGGTCTTGAGTACCGCCTCGGCGCCGTCCGGCGAAATGCGCGGCACGATGTAGAACAGCGTGGCCTTGATCGCATCCGCCATATGCGCCGGCAGCGGGTTGGTAATGGTTCGTTCCGCGTGCAGCGCGATCACATCGTCCGCAATCGCCAGCGCCGCGCTCGAGCCGCAAAATTCGGAGGCATGCATGTTGCCGTCCACCCACACCGCCGGCCGCATCTCATCCGGCCGCGGCCCCAGAATCAGGAGCGGGATATCGCGGCCATCGCGAGATTTGCCGAGGGTGGTCAGTTTCACGAACCCCGGATGGGCATCGGCCCAGGTCTTCAGCTGGGCGGTGAGTTCGGCGTAGTCGAGGTATTTTGTGCGGAACATGGGCGGCGGTTTCGTGGTGGGGAGGGGTGAGGAAGTATGTTGGAAGTTTGTGTTGATGGTCAAACAACAAATGCCCGTTCGTCTGGCAACAATGTCCAGTGACCGTCGTTCCCGCCGAGGCGCATAAGCGCTAACTCATTGCGCTTCCGGCCCAAAGTGACAATGTCATCCTGAGCGAAGCGAAGGATCTCGTCATAGTTACCAGATCCTTCGCCTCGCTCAGGATGACAACATTATTGAATTGAAAATGGAATCAGTTAGCGCTTATGCGCGCTGGCGGGGACAACGGTTATTTGCAATACAGCCTTGCACGTGCGCCGACACCTCCCTCGCGACCCCGGTAGAATCCTTCCCATGCATCCTCCCATCCCCTGGCCGCCCAGCCTGAGCGGCAACCACCTGCGCCGCATCCTTCCCTGGCTTGCGGAAAAACTGGACGCGAATATGAGCCCCGTTACCAAGAACTCGATCGTCACCTTGCGCGAAGTCACCAAGGACACCGTGCGCAAGATCTCGCTGCTGGATGTCGCCCCCGGGCAGGAAGGGCTGGTGGCGCCGAATGCGTTTTCGATCGCGCAGGCGTATTTCCAGCAGGAGGCATGGTTTCGCGGCATCTATGCCGATGACGTTCCGGTCGGCTTTGCGATGCTCGAGGACTGGTCGCAGGGGGCGGTCCAGGAACCCGAGCTATACCAAGGCGCGCCGTATGTGGCGCTGTGGCGATTCATGATCGACCACCGCTTCCAGAAATTCGGTTTCGGCGCACAGGCGATGCAACTGCTGATCGCCCATGCGCGCACGCGTCCCGGGGCGAAGACCATGCTGCTGTCGTTCGTGCCGAAGGAAAATAATCCGGAGGGGTTCTACGCGCGATTTGGTTTTACGCGAACCGGTGAAATGGACGAGGATGAAGTGGTGATGAGTTTGGCGCTGGAATAAATTCGCCGTAGCCACCACTGTCGCCCCGGACAGTATCCGGGGCGACAGGGACTTTGACATTGCTGTGTCATTTTTCAAATGCTAAGATGACCATCCAGATAGTCATCGCGGAGAATGCCATGAGCGCCTTCAGCATTGCCGAAGCCAAAGCGCAATTGAGCGCGATCGTGCAGATGGTTGAAAACGGTGAGCAAGTTACCATCACCAAGCGCGGCATTCCAGTGGTGAATATCGTGCCGGTGAATGCGGTGCCGGTGCGGCCGAAAATCGACCTGGAGCGCTTGCGTGCACTTCGCGAGTCGATGCCGCCAATGAAGGAGTCATCCGTCGACATGATTCGCCGCCAGCGTGACGGCGTGATCGACGAGGTCGACCTGTGATTTACCTTGACACCAATGTCCTGATCTCCCTGCATGTCTTCGATTCGACCGCCGCGGCGGCGGCGGCGTGGATCGCCCAACAATCGGCGCCACTGGCTATGAGTACCTGGAGCATCGCGGAATTTCGCGGCAATGTGGCACTGCGCACGCGCAAGAAGGAAATACTTCCACACATTGCCGCGCGCATTCTCGAGGAATTCGATACAGAATTCTCAGCTGAAATGATTGCGCTTCCTGTGACTGATAGCGCGCACTGGCGCGCGGCCCGCTGGTTGCGCGAGCCGGCGTGTGCCCTGCAGCCCGGAGACGCGCTTCACCTCGCCATTGCCATTGAGTACGGTGCTGCCGCACTTGCCACTTTCGACCAGCGATTTGCCCGTGGTATCGAAAAGCTGCGCATCCCGGGTTTCAGGGTGATTGCATTGCCCGCAGACGGTGGATTACCCCAGATCCAGCAAAGGCGCGCCGAATACATCGTCACCGAACGCGATATTGCCAAGGCGGTGAAATGGGCGCGCAAACGCAGGGAGGCCGAAAGGGAGAGGGCGCCGCGGTTGTTGGTGCGGGGGGGATGAAAAATGCGGCGATCTATGCATCACCGTCCCATTGCCACCTACTCAACCGATGTAACATAGCCGCATAACAACATCCCCCCGAGGCACCCCATGAACCTCACCATCGAACAACTGGCCGAAATCCTGGCCGGCATCGCCAAGGCACAGCAGGCCATCATCGACGGCATCGACAGCGAAACCGCCGGCTGGAAGAACGCCCATCTTATTCCCAAGCTCACCACTGCATCCAACATGCGCCTGGCCACACCGCGGCTGATGGATGTGCCCGCCCGCATCCTGTTGCGCTCGCAGACCCGGGTGGTCATGGATGTGGAGACCATCACGCGCTTGCTGCACTCTGCTGTCAGCGGCGAGCCGGTACCGGCAATCCAGTCAGCCAAGCCTGCCATTTCCGCGCCGGCCGATTACGTTGTCCCGGCAGTGGCTGCGGCGGTCGTGGCAGGCGCCGTCGTGGGTGCGGCTGCAGGAGCCGGCGAATCCGCACCCACCGGCGGCGCCGATGACCTCAGCAATTTTTTTGATACCTGACAAATGACGAAAATCACCAGCAGCCTGCTGCTCCTCGCAACCGTGCTTGTCGCCGGCTGTGGCGGGCGCGAGTTCCGCGAACGTGAAGCAATCACCGACAACAAGCTCAACGGCGCGTGGTCGGTCAAGAAGGCGGAATTGGGTGGGAAGAACTTTACGGTGCCGCCAACCTTTGAGCTGCAGATCAGCAACACGCGATATCTCGCCGGCACGCAGCCGCCGAGCGACCGCGGCAGGATCATCCTGTTCGGCGACGAACTGGCCGGCGAGGCGGCACGCATGGACGTGGTGGGCGAAGACGGCCCCAACAAAGGCAAACGCTTCCCGGCGATTTATCGATTCAACGGGCGCGAACTCGAGGTCTGCTACGACCTGTCGGAGAAAGACCGGCCCACGGAATTTGTGAGCCGGGATGGAACGATGCTATTGCGAGTGACGTACACCAGGAAATAGCCTTCCGGCGCCAGTCGCGGAATGCGTGGAAGCGGCCAGAATTACCGTTATCGGTGCCTGCGGATACGGAAACCTGGATCCGGTAATCGCGGGATTTTACGTTGACAACGCGAAGTTGCTATCCGCCACCGCGCCCTTATCCGCCACCGCCACCGCCGCTGCGGCCGCCACCACCACCGGTGCGTCCGCCACCAGCACCGTTGCGTCCGCCACCGCCACCGCCACCGGCAGTGCTATACCCACCGCGATGCCCACCACCACCACCGCTATAACCGCCCCGGTGCCCGCCGCTATGGTGGTAGCCGTGACCGCCGCGATGTCCGCCGTAATATCCACGATGGCCGTAGCCATACCCGTATCCGCCGTAGTAGTACCCCAGCCCATACCCGACGGCCAGGCCGAGATACGGATACCACGGGCTTGAATATCCCGAGTAATAGGAGCCTGAGGTGTAATACGGATCGACATACGCGGGTTCGCGCACGACGCGTTCAACGACTTCCGGCTGGGCCGAATAGGATTGCGGCATCGCCACTTCCGGCGAATAGGTGGGTTGCGGCGCATTGCCGCGCTGGCCCTGGGCGCCCTGCACCGACACATTCACTTCCAGCGGAATCGTCTGGCCCGGCGGGAACGGCAATTGCACCGTGTGCTGCCGGCCGCCGTATTCATACACCACCTTGTAACCGATGTTGCGATCCTCGGTCACCATTTCGGTGCGGCATTGCTGCTGGCCGTTGGCGTCGTTGGTGCAATTCGTGCGCGGCTCGGTCACGCGCTTCATCACCGGTGTGCTGGAAATCACATTTCCCACTTCCTGCGCAGCCAGCAAACCGGACATCAGGCCCGACGATATCGCCAGGGCAGAAACCATCAGTCGCTTTTTCATGATCAGTACCTCTTGTGTTACGTGAATTTCGATGTGCCCGCGTGCGCACCAGAAACGCATGGGTGCCGCCTTGGGTTGACTCTACACTTTTCGCTGTTGGTGTCTGTAGGACTGATACGGCCGCACGGAGTTCGCGGATGGTGGCGAGATGTAATGGGATGTTACAAGTGGGAGGACGCGCATCGCCGCAGGTTGGTGTGGTTCTGCGATGGTGCGGGAATTGGGGGCGCGTGTGAGAAGTCTTGGATACGCTTGAAATCCCTCCCGCCTTGCAGGCCGCGTGGCCCCTGCATGGGCCACCGTTTCGCCGGCGCGAAGCACGCTTCGCGAATTCCCGGCTCAACCCTCCCTTTAAAAAGAGAGGAGCGGTGCGCAGTGGGCACGGGCAATCGCAGTGGCACTCCTCCCTTTTTAAAGGGAGGCTGGGAGGGATTTGCGATTTTCGCGACTTCACCACCATCGATTGGGACCGGAAAATAGGGAACTTCTATTAACCCCTGTCGTACC
>JANNGY010000167.1:0-28519 GCA_031404095.1 Betaproteobacteria bacterium
AGCAGGATGCCGTCGGTCATGACCTTGACAAAGGTGTTGTCGTCGGTCTGGTCATTGAAACGGATCTTGTATCCCACGGCGTGCGAGCCGGCTGCGCCGAGTTCCCTGGCCAGACGCGTGGCCAGGCTGCGCGCGGCAATGCGCCGCGGCTGGGTGCAGCCGATCATGCCGTTGAGGCCGCGGCCGAGTTCCAGGCAAATCTTCGGCAGTTGCGTGGTTTTGCCCGAGCCGGTCTCGCCACAAACGATGACGACCTGATGTGCTTTGATGAGCGCCGCAATTTCCGCGCGGCGTTCGGCAATCGGCAGGGCATCGTCGAACGCCGGGTGGGCAATCACGGCATGGCGTTGTTGCCGCGCCTGAAATCGCTGGCGGGCTTCTGATAGTGCGACCTCGATTTGCTGGTCGACCTGGTCATGCGGCTTTTTCTGGCGTGCGAAGTCCTGGCGTTTTTTTGTCAGCGCGATCAGGCGGGCACGGTCGGCCGCCAGCACTTGATCCAGTTCGATTGGTTCGGCAGACATGGTGGGCGCATTTTACGTGTTCGCCTGCGGCGAATCCGCGACCCATGCATTCCTTGCCTTGGCGAGAAGCCCGAAACTCGCGGAACAATTCGTTCGCCATTTCTAGACAAACCTCAAGCACAGGCGAGCCTTGCAGGGTAGAAATGGCTGGAAAAGCTCGCCAGTGCTTGAGTTTAGTACTCAGACCCCCGCTGCACCCGATCCACCCGGCACACATAGCAACCGCGCCCCGCATAGTGCAAGTGCAGGTACGAAACTTCTTCGCGCTGGAAATACTGCTCAATCGCCGATTCGATGGCGCTGCCATCGACCACGTCGGCTTCAACGATCATGTCATCGGCGAACACGCGCTGTGCACCGCGCGCCGCCAAGGCAGCGTCGTCCATGTCGAAAATGGCTTTGAACGGCTCAGGGGAAAGGCCGCGGATTCGGAAATTCATGATGCACTCCTGACTGAAAGTGCTTGAATTTTCCGCTTCCCGACAAAGTCGCGCGACCGGATTTCAGGCGGCAAATTCCGATCCCGATTACCGCTTCAGGCGTCGATCTGAATTCCTTCAGCTTCCAGCACCCGCTTGACCGTCGGCCTTGAGGCGACACGCAGCGCGTGCTTGGTCCACAGCGGATAGCGTTCCTTCATATTGATGCCGATCCGATTGCCCCAACGATAGAACACCAGCAGATAGGGATCGCACACCGTGTATTGCCCGCCCATGGCAAAGGTCTTCCCGGTCAGCAGTTTCTCGATGTCGGCGTAATGCTTCTCCAACAGGGCGCTGCTGGTTGCTTTCACGTCTTCCTGCGCGGCGGCACTGCCGGCATAGCGTTCGGGACGAAACACGCCGGCAAAGGTCGTATGCACGCTTGAAGCCAGCCACGCCATCAGCGACAACGCCTCGGCCTGCCGCCAGGTTTCCTTGGGCCACAAGCCACGTTCCGCATAGCCGCCGCCGAGGTAGGTCAGGATGGCGACGTTTTCAGTCAGGATCTTGCCATCCACATTTAACGCCGGCACCCGCGCCCTGGGATTAATTTTCAGATAGTCGGCTTTCCTGTGTTCGCCGTCCTTCAGGGATACCAGCACCGGTTCATAAGCGACTCCCAGCTCTTCGAGAACAATGTGAGGCGCGAGGGAAGAGGCGCCGGGCGAAAAGTAGAGCTTTATCATTTTTGGATTCTTTCCAGAACGAGTGCGGCGGAGCAACCCCGGGTGCAGTCCGGGAGCGACCCGTGATACGGCGGGACGTTTGGCGCAAAAGCGTGGCGCCCTGCAGAAATGGCCCGGCAGGGAACCGGACTCGCGCCAGCCGCCCCTGTGCTCCGTGAATCGAGGCCCAGGGGGCTTTCGCTATAGTCTCGTAATCAGGGAACTGGTGTCAAACCTGTTTCCACCGGCCTTTTGCACTTCACCATAGAATTGGTCGATTTGTGCGGTTATCGGCAGTTTTGCGCCAATTCGCCGGGCTTCTTCCATGCAGATGCCCAGATCCTTGCGCATCCAGTCGACCGCGAAGCCAAAGTCGAATTCGCGTTTCAGCATGGTTTTGCCGCGATTATCCATCTGCCATGACTGCGCGGCGCCCTTGGAAATCACGTCCAGCACCAGATTGCCGTCGAGGCCGGCCTTTTCGGCGAACGCCAGGCCCTCGGACAAGGCCTGCACCACCCCGGCGACGCAAATCTGGTTGACCATCTTGGTGAGCTGGCCCGCCCCGGAGGGACCGATCAGGGTGGTGGCCTTGGCGAAGCTGTCGATGACCGGCTTGGCAGTGTCGAAGGCCGCCTGATCGCCCCCGCACATGACCGTGAGCTGGCCCTTTTCAGCCCCCGCCTGCCCGCCGGAAACCGGCCCATCGATAAACGCGATGCCCTTTTCCCGGGCGATGGCATGGAGTTTTCGCGCGGCGTCGGCCGAGGCAGTGGTGTGATCGACCAGGATCGTGCCGGATTTCATCGCCGAGAGCGCGGCCTGGCCCACGTCCATCAGGTCGTTGTCGTTACCCACGCACATCAGGACCATTTCCGCACCGGCCACCGCGTCCGCGATGGTCTTGCCGTATTTGCCAACCCCGCTGCCGCCATGCTGCTTCGCCCAAGCCTCGGCCTTGGCGGCGGTGCGGTTGTAGACGGTCACGTCGTGGCCCTTGGCCTTGAGATGGCCTGCCATCGGGTAGCCCATGACGCCGAGGCCGAGGAATGCGAGTTTCATGTAAGTGCTCCGTCTTGGGTACAAAAATTGAAAAAATGAATTGCCACAGATGAACACAGATAAACACGGATAAATCTTAAGGTTTTATCCGTGTTTATCTGTGGGCCAAACCCGCTGCATCGGGTTTGTCGCTCACTGGCGGAAACTGGTGCGCAGGCACCAGTTTCAGTCCGCGTTCGCTATCTGTGGCTAAGAGGTCTTTCCATTGATTGGATTCGGCGGCGTTTTTCCACTCAGCGCCGCCAGCATGTTTTCCGCTGCCAGCATCGCCATGCGCATGCGCGTGGCGCGCGTGGCGCTGCCGATATGCGGTGTCAGCACGACATTGTCCAGATTGAGAAACCCGGGATTGAAGGCCGGCTCGCCTTCGAACACATCGATCCCGGCGCCGGCAATGTGATTTTCATTTAACGCCGCGATCAATGCGACATCGTCGACCACGCCGCCGCGCGCGGTGTTGATCAGGATCGATGTGGGCTTCATCAGCGCGATATCTTCGGCTTTGATCAGGTGATGCGTGGCCGGAGAATACGGGACCATCACCACCACGAAATCGCTATCGCGCAGAATGTCTTCCTTGCTGGCGTAGCTGACGTTGAGCCGCGACTCTATCGCCGCCTCGAGCCGGGTGCGATTGTGATAATGCACCTTCATGTCAAAGCCGGATGCGCGCCGCGCGATTGCCTGGCCGATGCGGCCCATGCCGATGATGCCGAGCGACGCATGGTGAATGTCGGTGCCCAGCCATTGTTGCAACGCAAAGCCCTTCTTCCATTCGCCGTTACGCAGGCGCCGTTCAGTTTCGGTGATGCGCCGCGCCGTGGCCATGAGCAAGGCAAACGTAAGGTCGGCGGTGGTATCGTCGAGCACGCCCGGCGTGTTAGTGACCATCACGCCGCGCTTGCCGGCGTCGGCGATGTCAATGTTGTTGTAGCCCACGGCGATATTGCTCACGGCCTTGACCGTTGGACAGGCCTCGAAAAACGCGCTATCGATTTTTTCGGTCAGGCAGGTGATGACGCCTGCGCACCCGTTCGCCCGCGCACGCAGCGCGTCGGCGGTGAGGATATCGTCGCTCTCGTTGTGGTCCACGTCGAACTGTTGCACAAGTGCCGCAATGACTTCCGGGAAAACCTGCCGCGTAATCAGAATTTTCAGTTTCATAAGGAAAGACAAAGTCTCACGGCAACAGTCCAAACCCCCGCCAAGTTAAGCGGCGCGAAAAGCGTCCGCTTGAACGCGGCGAGTTATTCCGACGCCAACGGCGTCCGGAATAACCCTACTTGTACAACAACTTTGGCAGCCACATGCCGATCTCCGGGAAGACGTAAAGCAACCCCAGCGCGATGACCTGTATGCCCATAAACGGCATCATCCCCAGGAATATCTGGTTCAGCGTGACGTGCGGCGGCGACACTCCCTTCAGGTAGAACGCCGCCATCGCCACTGGCGGCGACAGGAAGGCCGTCTGCAGGTTCAGCGCGACCAGCAGGCCGAAATACAACGGGTCGACATTGAACTTCGCCAGCAGCGGGATAAAGATCGGCATGAAGATGACGATGATCTCGGTCCACTCCAGCGGCCAGCCGAGGATGAAGATGATGAACTGCGACAGCATCATGAACTGAATCGTCGTCAATCCCAGCGACAGCACCCATTTCTCGATGAGGTCCTGCCCGCCCAGCAAAGCGAAGGCCGCGGAGAATATCGATGAGCCCACAAACAGCCAGCACACCATTGCGCTGGTCTTGGCCGTCAGGAAAGAAGACTCTTTTACGATTCCGCCGAGTTCCCGGAGCGTGGCGCCAACGGCGCTATCGGGCGTGGTCCTGCGGGCGTTAACGTATCGGTAGGCGCCGGCAAGAATGCAACCACCGAAGGCACCGACCGCAGCGGCCTCGGTGGGCGTCGCCAGGCCAAATACGATCGAGCCAAGCACGGCGATGATCAGCACCGCGAGCGGGAAAAACGATGTCAGCAACATCTTGAATATTTCCAGCCGCTCCCAGTTAAGCAGCCAGTAAGTCAGCGCCAGACCCGACATGCCGACACCAAACACCACCCAGTACCAGGTCGGTACCGGGACGCGTTCCGCGGCGGCGGGAACAACAACCGGTTTGGCTTCGGCTTTCGCAGGCGCGGCCTTTGCCGGCTCGGCAACCGCCTCCTTGGCCGTTTCGGCCGGCGGCTCTTTCAGGCCCGTATCTTCTTTCGGTGGCTCCTGCAAGCCGCCGGTTTCTTTCGGTGGCTCCTGCAGGCCGCCGGATGAGCCTTGGGTGGACTTTTCTTCAAATGAATCCGACACGGCGCCACCAGACTGAACCAGCCCGCTCGTATCATCCACCACCACCGGCTTGGTCGCCGACTGGTACATCATGCCGAGCAACACCACGATAACCATTGCCGGAATCAGGGCAACAAACAGTTGCCCCAGCACCGAACGCTTGGCCAGCGCGGGCGATTTCAGGCCGCCGAACAAGCCGGCCACCGCATTGCGTCCGTGCGGCGCAAGCGCGGTCGCAATCGGTGGCAGCGGCACGAAACGTTCGCTGGCGGCAAGCGGCGGGGCGAGATGGGGTTTCCATTTGGCGACGATGATGACGTAGCCCACGTACAGCGCCGCCAGCATGATGCCGGGAAAGAAAGCGCCCGCATACAACTGAACCACGGATACACCCGCCGTCGCGCCGTACACGATCAGCAACACCGAAGGCGGGATCAGGATCCCCAGGCAGCCGCCGGCGGTGATGGCGCCCGCGGAGAGCTTGACGTCATAGCCGGCGCGCAGCATGGCCGGAAATGCCAGCAGCCCCATCAGGGTGACGACCGCGCCGACGATGCCGGTCGCCGTGGCAAAAATCGCGCAGGTAACGATGGTGGCCACCGCCAGCGAACCCGGCACGCGAGCCATCGCGAGGTGCAGGCTCTTGAACAGCTTTTCAATCAACGCGGCGCGCTCTACGAGGTAACCCATGAACACAAACAGCGGAATCGCGATCAGCACATCGTTCGACATCACCGAGTAGGCACGTTGCACCATCAAATCCAGCGTTTGGCGCACGGCGATGTCCGGGTTGACACTGCGGTAGGCGATCCAGGCAAAGAAGACGCCCATGCCCATCAGCGTGAACGCCGTTGGAAAGCCGAGCATGATCATTACCACGATCAGGCCGAGCATGATCAGTCCGAGATGGCCGTTGGTGAGATTGCCCCACGGCGTCACCACCAGCAGGACCGTGAGGATGATTGCCATCAGGATGAAGCCGAACCAGAGTTCCTTGCGAATCGTCGGCAGCTTCATTTGGCCTCCTCCTGCGCGACGACGTATTTATCGAGGTCGGCGATGTCTTCGTCCTTGACGTGGACCATTTCCTTCAGCTTCTCGACGTCAACTTCCTCAACGTCCGCTTCCCTCGACGGCCATCTACCTTCCCTGAGGCACACGACGCAGCGAAGGATCTCGACGATTCCCTGCATCAGC
Source organism: Betaproteobacteria bacterium (assembly GCA_031404095.1). Taxonomy (GTDB): domain Bacteria; phylum Pseudomonadota; class Gammaproteobacteria; order Burkholderiales; family Usitatibacteraceae; genus UKL13-2. The sequence goes on from JANNGY010000167.1 coordinate 6,215, forward strand.
AGCATCACACCCGCCAGCGGGATGATGGTTTTGAAGTGGTACAGGGGTGGGCCATCCGCGGTGATGCTCGAATGTTCGCGCACCGCCCAGCTTTCGCCGGCATAGATGTAGCCGGCCCAGCACAGTGCGATCACGCCGGGGATAAAGAAGATGATGTACAACACCAGGTCAATGCTGGCCTGGGTACGGGGTTCAAAAAAGCTGTAGAGCACGTCGCCACGCACATGGCCATTCTTTGACAGGGTGTAAGCCCCGGCCATCATGAACATGGCGCCGTACATCATGATCATGGCGTCAAATGCCCAGGAATGCGGCGTGTCAAGAAAGTAGCGCGAGAATACTTCCCAGGTGATGAGGAAGGTCAACGCCACCGCGAGCCACGAAAAAGCTTGCCCGACGAAGGTACTCACCTTGTCGACCAGAAGGAATAGTTTCTGCATTTAACTGTCTACCCAAAAAAAAATCAACCACCCGGACAGGGTCCGGATGGTCGATGATTGAGGCGAAAAATATCAACCCTTCTTGTCGGCGGCTGGCTTTGCTCCAAAGAAATGGTTCATCGCCATGCGACGGCTGATGTTGGTGTCCTGGTCCCATTTCACGGCACGCTCGGCAAATATCCTTTGCGACTCGGCGATTTCCTTGAACAGGGCGTTCTCCGCCGACTTCTTCTCGACGATCGCGCTCCACAGCGTGAGCTGCTCTTGCAGCAGCGAATCCGGGGTCTTGTAGAACTTGACCTTGTCCTTGGTCTGCAGTTCGATGTAATCCTTGGAATAACGATCAATGGCTTTCCAGGACATGTCCGCCGACGAAGCTTCGACGGCGCCGGCGATGATGGCTTTCATTTTTGCCGGCAGCGCATCGTACTTGGTCTTGTTGAACGTGATCTCGAAGGTTTCCGCGCTCTGGTGATAGCTTTGCAGCATGCAGACCTTCGACACGTCGGGGAAGCCGAGCAGGCGATCGGAGGTGGCATTGTTGAATTCCGCGCCATCGAGCAGGCCGCGATCCAGCGCCGGCACGATTTCGCCGCCGGGCAACGCGTTGACCGCTGCGCCCATCGCCGTGAACAGATCGATCGCGAGACCATTGGTGCGGAACTTGAGGCCTTTGAAATCCGACGACTTGGTGATCGGCTTCTTGAACCAGCCGAGCGGTTGTGTCGTCATCGGGCCATACAGGAAGGACACGACATTGCCGCCGATCGAGGCGTAGAGCTTGGTCAGCAACTCGGCGCCGCCACCATACTTGTGCCAGGAAAGCAGCATATTGGCGTCCATGCCGAATGCCGGGCCGGAATTCCACAGCGCCAAAGCGTTCTGCTTGCCATAGTTGTAGCCCAGCACACCGTGGCCACCGTCGAGCGTGCCTTTTGAGACTGCATCCAGCAGCCCGAACGCCGGTACCACCGATCCGGCCGGCAGCACTTCGATCTTCAGATCGCCCCCGGTCATGTCATTCACCTTCTTGGCGAAATCCTGGGCGTACTCGTGGAAAATGTCCTTGGTCGGCCAGGTGCTTTGCCAACGCATGTTGATCGGCCCGGCCTGTGCCTTGGCGATCATCGGGAAACCCGCGACTACCGCGCCCGCAGCGGCAGCGGAACCGGCGAGGAAATTGCGGCGCGCCGGCTTGTTTTGTGCAGACGTGTCGATCGACTTAATCTTTTCAGCCATACAGCCTCCTAGTTATGAATTTTGGTGCGCCAGTTTGAACCAGCGTGCTTGATTTCCATTCGCCTCGCGAACTCAGCGGTTCAAATCGCCGCCAATCGCTCTCAGCAGCCTTAGATGCTAGACGCCCCACCATCGTTACGCAATAGGCCTGCGTCAAAAAAAAGTCGCAAGCGTTCGTATTAAAATGCGATTGTGCAGCGCAGCACGAATGGCGTGCCCATTCGGCAAGAACCATGCGGTCGCAGTCGCAAAGTACGCCGAGTCTGACGTGGCATGAATACCTGTCATCGATCTTCGCGACCATTCAATATCGGAAACGGGTTTGCCAGTTGCCTGACTTTGCGATCAACGTCCGGACAGGCGGGAGCGTACGCACCCAATTCTGAGGCTCATGCATTTGCCGCGGGCAGAACCTCACTCTGAGGCAAGTATCACAGGGCATTGCGGGCCGCCGCCTGGCGTTCATGTCAAACTGGTTTTGTGTCACGTGACACCTGCATCACTTCAATAACCTCGACGAAAGGCATCGATGGGTTCTGCCCAAAGTGGATTGTCAAAGACCTTCAATGCGTTCTTCAATTCGGAAAAGTCCGGCGGCATACTACTGATTGTTTGCACGGCAGCCTCGCTCCTGATTGCAAACTCGCCCGCGGGCGCCGCCTATGCGGGTGTGTGGCAATGGCAGGTCGGCGGTCTCAGCGTCGAACACTGGATAAACGACGCGTTGATGGCGATCCTGTTCCTGTTCATCGGCCTTGAACTGGAACGCGAGCTTTACGTGGGCGAACTGTCGGATTTCAGAAACGCGCTGCTGCCGATATTCGCGGCCCTCGGTGGCATGATCGCGCCGGCCCTGTTTCACTTCGCGCTCAATGCCGGGTCGCCGACACAGGCAGGCGTCGGCATACCCATGGCAACAGACATCGCCTTTGCGCTTGGTATTCTCGCGCTGGTCGGAGATCGTATTCCGGCATCGCTTAAAGTGTTTGTCGCGGCATATGCGGTGATAGACGATTTGGGTGCAATCTTAGTCATTGCCGTTTTCTATTCGGCGACTTTGTCGATCGGGTATCTGGGCGGGGCACTCGCCATCCTGCTTTTCCTGATCGTGCTGAACCGCGTGTACCGGGTCATGTCGCTGGTGCCGTACCTGCTCGGCGGGGCGCTGATGTGGTACCTCATCCTCAAGTCAGGCGCGCATGCGACGCTCGCGGGCGTCATGCTGGCATTTGCAATTCCGTTCACCGCCAGGGATGACGACGAGGCATCGCCATCGCACAGGCTCGAACACCATTTGCACAAACCGGTGGCATTTATCGTCCTGCCGCTGTTCGCGCTGGCAAACACCGGCATCGTGTTCGACGGGAACTGGCTGCAGGGATTGACCAGCTTGAACAGTGCGGGTATCGCCGCCGGACTGGTACTGGGCAAACCCCTGGGTGTCACGCTGCTTTGTTTCATTGGCGTGGCAAGCGGCGCTTGTCTGTTGCCAAACGGACTGAACTGGCGGCACGTGACCGGCGCGGGGATACTCGGCGGTATCGGGTTCACGATGTCAATTTTCATCACGAACCTCGCCTTTGCCGGAAACCCGGAAATCATCAACAGCTCGAAAATGGCCATACTCATGGCATCGCTGACTGCCGGGGTCATCGGCTTTCTGTGGCTCAGGTACGGGTGCGGGCCGAAGGCGCCCGCGTCGGTGTGACGCGACAGGTTGCGAACGATCGCCGGCAAACGCCAGAACTACCTGCTATTGGTCACCGGTTGAACGGCGGCGGGTGAAGTCGTGCCACCGCGCTTGATAGCGGCATCCGGACGCCAGCCCAACACCGCCAGCATGACAAAGAAGCCGATCACATACGCCAAGGCGACATGCCAGCCATGTTTCAGCCACAGGCCGACAGATTTCGCTTCCGGATACATGCTCGACAGCGCCACTCCGGCGGATGAACCAAACCAGATCATCGAGCCGCCGAAGCCAACCGCATACGCCAGGAATCCCCAGTCGTAGCCGCCTTGCTTGATCGCCAGCGCGGTCAACGGAATATTGTCGAACACGGCCGAGACAAAGCCGAGGCCGAGCGCGCTTTGCCAGGATGCAATCGGCAATTCCTCCACCGGCATCATCGACGCGCAAGTCACCAGCGACAGCAGGAAGATGGCACCCTTGCCGGCTTCCGGCAATAACTCCCAGTCGGGACGCCGAAGGGGTATCGAGATGAGTATGGCCACCCAGACCGCAACGCCGATGAAGGGAAAATGGTCAGCCAGCGCGTTGAATTTCAGATTGACGGTGACGTTGGTACCGATCGCCAGAACCAGGATCAACGCCACGATGCCAACCCGCGTCCAGTCCACCTGCGTATGCAAATTGGCATTCTTGATAATCGGTGAGTACTTGTGCTGTTGCAACGACGCCGGAATGCCGCAGACGATCAAGGCCACCACCGCGGCTACATAGGCGTCAAACACCTGACCTGGACTGACGCCCGAAATCCACAGCATGGTGGTGGTCGTATCTCCCACCACACTGCCGGCGCCGCCGGCATTGGACGCAGCGACAATGGCGGCAAGGTAGCCGATATGGACTTTGGCACGAAACAATTGATGCGCCATGGCGCCACCGATCAGCGCCGCGGCAATATTGTCGAGGAACGATGACAGCACGAATACCATGATCAGCATGACGAATGCGCCCTTCCAGTCGTCGGGAAGATACTTCGGCAGAATCACCGGCACATGACTCTTCTCAAAATGGCGTGAGAGCAGCGCGAAGCCCATCAACAGGCACAGCAGGTTGGTGAGAATCACCCACTCGTGTCCCATGTGCGATACCCAACCTGACACGCCGGGTCCAAACTTGAAACCGGTGAAGGCAATCTTGTAAAGCGAGATAGTGGTGACGCCGATGAGGGCGATACGCAGGGTGTGGGCATGAAACAGCGCCACCCCCAGGAGCGTCAATGCGAACAGAATGAATTCGATCGAAATACCCGCTACCCGCAACGACTGCGGCGCGTACCCCGCCGGCGCGCCACTTTGCGCCCAGGCCGCCATCGGCAGTGCCATTGCCATCAGCAGTAAGAATGTGCGTATCGCGAAGGAACTGAACATGGATCGATGCATGCTTTCTCCTGCAAGGTATGGAATGCGGTTGGCTGGTCGCCCGGTTATGGGATCAGGATGACATGCACCCGATACGGTCCATGCGCGCCGATCACCAGGGTCTGTTCGATGTCGGCGGTGCGCGAGGGTCCCGACACAAAAAAAGTCGCGCGCGGCGGTTCGCCCAATTCGCTGCGCATCAGTTCAAACGCATCTTCCATCGCCGGCACCATGCGGCTCTTGCTGACGATGCAAATGTGTGTTTCCGGCAACAGCGCCGTGGCCTTGGGGGTCGCCGGCGCACCGAGCAGCAGCACGGTCCCGGATTCGCCGATGGCGCAGTAGCAGCCGGTGACGCCGACCAGGTCATCGCCGTTCGCCGGACGGCTCTCGAATCGGATGCCGGCCGCTTGCCAATCTAGCGTGGCATGCTCCTGCCAACCCACGCAGGTCGGTTGTAGCGATTCGGCAGCGAGGTAGCGCGCCACTTCGCGCGGCACATCGGCCAATGCCGCCACTTCCACTGTCGTCGTCGTCAGCCGCGCGCATTCGTGGATGAAATGCTCCACCGGATCGTGCCGGGCGATCGACGGCACCGGTCCGCGCTCATGGCGCGCAATGTGCGCGCGAACCGCCGCGAGCTCGCTCTCGGGCGTCGCACCCGGCTTGCCGGTGTGGCGGCGAATGCGGGCAAGGATATTTTCGCGGGCGCTCATAACTTGTCGTCCCCGCAAATGCGGTGGCTATTTGTTTCGTGCGGCATACAACTCCCTGAAAGTCTTCCCTTGCGGTGCCGGCATGTCTCGCCCCTGGGTCCAGCCGTCGATTCCGGGCAGCGAGTGAATCAGCTTGTCCTTGCCGCCCAGCATCGCCGCGACCCGCGCGCCGAGTCGCGACGCCAGGGCATACAGCGCGGGACGCTGTACGAAGTATCCCCACAGCGACATCACGAATCGTTCGCCGAACGGGCGCAGCTTCATGTCGAACTGCCGTTCGCGCCATTTGCGCATCAGGTCCGGCAACGGAATCTTGACCGGGCAGACCACCTGGCATTCGCCGCAGAACGTCGCCGCATTGGGCAGGTCGCCGGCGTTTTCGATGCCGACATAAGTCGGCGTCAATACCGAGCCCATCGGACCCGGATAGACCCAGCCGTAGGCATGTCCGCCGACATTCTGGTAGACCGGACAATGGTTCATGCAGGCGCCGCAGCGGATGCAGCGCAGCATGTCCTTCATGTCGCTGCCGACCAGTTTGGTGCGGCCGGCGTCGACCAGCACCACATGCATTTGTTCAGGTCCGTCGGTCTCGCCCGGAGCCTTCACGCCGGTGGTGAGCGTGAGGTAATTGACGATCGACTGGCCGATGGCGGAACGCGGCAACAGGCGGATCAGCGTCGCAAAATCCTCCAGCGTGGGAATGACCTTCTCGATACCCGTCACCACACAATGAATGCGCGGCAGCGTGGTCACCAGGTCGGCATTGCCTTCATTCGTCACCGTGAGCGTGGTGCCGGTTTCGGCGACGATGAAATTGGCCCCAGAAATGCCCATGTCGGCCGCCAGGAAATGGCTGCGCAATTGTTCTCGCGCCTCGCGCGTCAGCTCGCCGATATCGCTCAGCAGCGGCTTGTGATGCGCGACCGCGAACAGTTCCGCCACCTGCTCCTTTGATTTGTGCATGGCGGGCGCGACAATATGCGAGGGCGGCTCATGCGCCAGTTGCAGGATGTATTCGCCGAGATCGGTTTCCATCACATGGATGCCGGCGCCGATCAGGACCTCATTGAGCGCAATCTCTTCGGTCACCATCGATTTCGACTTGGTGACCGTCTTCACACCATTCTGTTGCGCGATGCCGAGCACAATGGCGTTGGCTTCCGCCGCCGTTTCCGCCCAGTGGACGATGGTGCCGCGACGGATGGCGTTGCGTTCAAACTCCAGCAAATACGCATCCAGGTTATCGATGACGCGATTGCGCAAGGTAGCGGCGTGGGTGCGGATGTCTTCCCAGTTATCAACCTCGGCCACGCCAAGCGCCCGACCGTCGACAAACTTGCCCTTGGACTTCTTCATCGCTTTCTGCAATACGGCGTCGTTGAGTTTCGCGCTTGCCGTTTGCTTGAAGTGCATGCTTTGAACTTGCATTTGCCGCCCTGTTCAGTTCAACCAGAAATGCAGATCGCCATTTGGCGCGCCTCTCCGTGGCAAAATCGCCTGGAAGCCGCGCCGGTGCTTGTGTTCACTCATTCTGTGTAGTCATCCCCGCCGCAATTTCGGCAAAGTGATAGACGTGAGTTTTCATGTCTCCGTTGCGCCTTAGCCGCCCCTCGATATTCAGCAGGCAACCCAGGTCACCGCCGACCAGCGCATGTGCGCCGGTCACGCCGATATTGACGCACTTGTTCTCGGCCATGCGGGTGGAGATTTCGCCGAGCTTGATCGAAAAGGTGCCACCGAATCCACAGCACTTCTCGGCATCCTGCATCTCGACGAGCGTGCAACCGGTCTTGTCGAGCACGGCGCGCGGCTGTTTCTTGATACCCAGTTCGCGTAAGCCCGAGCAGCTGTCGTGATACGTCACAGTGCCATTGAAGCGGCCGGGCAGCGTCTCGATTCTCAGCACATTGACCAGGAAATCGGATAACTCATGCCATTTGGCCGCCAGCGCGCGGAAGTCATTTTCTTCCGGTTCGCCTTTGAACAGATCCTCGACGGCGTGAACCTTGATCTGTCCGGAGCAAGAACCCGACGGCGCCACCACGTAATCGCAATCGCGAAACTCGGCGAGGACCTTTCGAGCCAGTGTTTTTGCAACCTCGCGGGCGCCCGAGTTGTAGCCGGGTTGTCCGCAGCAAGTCTGGCTGGCGGGTACGACCACATCGCAACCGGCATCCTGCAGCAGTTTCAATGCCGCGAATCCGACGTTTGGCCGGACGAGATCAACGAGACAAGTGACAAAAAGACCAACTTTCATAGCGCCATCATATCGATTCGCCACGATGATGTCTCCTCTCATCGTGGCGCAATTCTCGCCCTCTCCCTTGGGAGAGGGCTGGGGGTTGAACGGGGAATTCGAGCGGCATGTCGCTCGCCCGTGAAACGGTGGCCCGATGCAACGGGCTACGCGCACTGCAAGTGAGGGGGAACCGGCTCAAGACAAATTCGTGCCGGTTCGGGAGCGCATGCCGGGTGGCACGTCTGATGGCGGCCAAATGCTGTGGCGCACAAACAAAAACGCCGGGATCACCCGGCGTCATCGTAAAGTTTCAGAAGACTTCAGCCGGCCTTCGCGCCGAGCGCCGCCACTTGCCGGGAATTTTCCAGCCATTTCTTGATGCGGTTGGCGTCGCCCATGCGCGTGAGCTTGCCCCACGAATCCATCAGCACAATGACGACCGGGTTATTGGCAATCGTGGCATGCATCACCAGGCATTTGCCGGCTTCATTGATATAACCGGTTTTGGAAAGTCCAATGTCCCAGCCCTGGGCTCGCACCAACGCATTGGTATTGTTGAAGCCCATCGGCCGCCTGGCATTGGGCAGGGTGACGTGCAATTCGGGCGTGGTTGAATACTCGCGAATCCGCGCAAAACTTGAGGCTTCGGCCACCATCAGCGCCAGGTCCTGCGGGCTCGCCACGTTGCCGGGTGCCAAGCCGGTCGGGTCGACAAAGTGCGAATGCTGCAAGCCGATTGCCGTCGCTTTCGCGTTCATCGCTTCGACGAAGGACGGCATGCCGCCAGGATAAGTGCGTCCGAGCGCCGCGGCGGCGCGATTGTCGGAGGCCATCAGGGCCAGGCGCAACAGGTCCTCGCGGCGGAAAGCGGTGCCGACGGGAAGGCGCGAGCGCGAATTTTTGAGCGTGTCGACGTCGGCATTGTCGATGACGATTGCTTCGTCGAGATTTTGCCGGGCCTCCAGCACGACCATCGCCGTCATGACCTTGGTGATGGAAGCAATCGGCACCGCGCTGTCGGCATTTTTCGAATACAACGTCTTGCCGCTGACCGGGTCAAACACCAGCGCTGCGTGGGACAGCAGGTTGGGTTCGCCGTCCTTGTTCAAGTCGGGGGTGCCGCGGAACCGCGGGGCCTGCGGCTTGGCTTTCTTCGCCGCCACCGGGGCCGCTTCGGCGCGCACCAGCAACGGGCTCAGCATCAGCATGGCAAAAAAAGCCGCGATAATGGCGTGAGTCGCGCGAGCGTGGCGTCGGTGCATGGGATGCATTAAACGGTTCATTCGGGTGGCTACCTCAGGTGTAGGTGAAACACCATAACAAAATCAGTGGCATTCTGGCAACATTTTAGTCAATGTCTTACATTTCAACTGCAACCTGCTGATAAACAGGCTTTTCCGCAAATCTCGAGCGAACCTATGTCGTCCCCCAGACTTCCCCACCTTGATACGCTGGCTGTACACGCGGGCCAGTCGCCCGATCCGGCTACCGGCGCCCGTGCCGTGCCCATCTATCAGACGGCATCATTCGTTTTTCCGGATACCGATACGGCGGCCTCGCTGTTCAACCTGGAACGGGCAGGTCACGTTTACTCGCGCATTTCCAACCCGACGCTCAGCGTGTTCGAAGAACGCATGGCGGCACTGGAAGGTGCACCGGCGGCCATTGCAACCGCCTCCGGCCAGGCCGCGCTGCATCTCGCCATCGCCACCCTGATGGGGGCGGGCAGCCACATTATCGCGTCGAGCGCGCTTTACGGCGGCTCCCATAACCTTTTGTCCTACACTTTGCCGCGATTCGGCATCGAGACCAGTTTCATCAACGGTCGTGACCCCGACGCGTGGCGGGCCGCAATCCGCCCCAATACGCGCCTGTTCTTCGGTGAAACCGTCGGCAATCCCGGTCTCGATGTATTGAACGTCCCGCTGGTCGCGGAAATCGCGCATTCGCACGGCTTGCCGCTGATGGTCGACGCCACCCTGACGACGCCGTTCCTGTCGCGACCCATCTCGCAAGGCGCGGATATCGTGATGCATTCCGCGACCAAGTTTCTTTCCGGGCACGGCGTGGTGATCGGCGGCGTGCTGGTCGATGGCGGCACCTTCAACTGGGAGGGGGTCGGGGAAAATGCAGGCAAGTTTCCGACGCTGACCGAACCATATGATGGTTTTCACGGCATGGTGATGAGCGAGGAGTCTTCCGTCGCCGCTTTCGCGTTGCGCGCCCGCCGCGAAGGCCTGCGCGATTTCGGCGCGACGATGGCGCCGATGACGGCGTTCCAGATTTTGCAGGGGCTCGAAACGCTGCACCTGCGCATGCCCCGGCATGTGGAAAACACGCGGAAAATCGTTGAGTTCCTGTCCTCGCACAAAGCCGTCGCGCGCGTGACCTATCCCGAATTGCCAGCGCACCCGGACCACGACCTGGCCCGCAAGCTGCTGCCGCAAGGCGCCGGCGCGGTGATAAGTTTCGACGTGGCGGGCGGACCGGGGCTGGCGAAAGCCGCGGGCAAGACATTTATCGAAAAACTGTCGCTTTTTTCACATCTGGCCAACATCGGCGATGCCAAGTCGCTGGTGATTCACCCCGCCAGCACCACACACTTCCGCATGGATGCCGCGGCATTGCAGGCCGCCGGCATTGCCGAGGGCACGATCCGGCTATCGATCGGCATCGAGCACGCCGACGACCTGATCGAAGACCTGTCGAGGGCGCTATATGCTGCCGGCAAGGCGGCTGGCCTATGAGTGCCACCGGCAGGCTCACCGGCGTGAGGGCAGGCACGTGAAGTTTCTGGTCCAACAACAACCCGCCTATGTGTATACCGGTGGCAAACCGTTCGATCCTTCCAAGCCCAGCGTGGTATTCATTCACGGCGCCGCCAATGACCACAGCGTGTGGACGTTGCAGGCGCGGTACTTCGCGCACCATGGCTGGAACGCGATGGCCGTTGACTTGCCGGGACACGGCAAAAGCTTTGGCGAAGCGAAGACCTCCGTCGCGGCGTATGCCGACTGGATCATCGACTTGTTTGACCACGGCGGCATCGGCAAGGTTGCGTTGGTCGGACACAGCATGGGTTCGCTAATCGCGCTCGATTGCGCGGCGCGGCATGGCGGGCGTGTCACGCAGGTTGCATTGCTCGGCGCCAGTGCGCCGATGCCGGTATCGGATGCCTTGCTCGACGCGGCGCGCCACCGGCCTGCCGAAGCCTTCGACTTGCTCAACATCTGGGGCCATGCGCCACAACTGAAATGGGGCCGGAATCCGACGCCCGGCACTTCCTCGATGATGGCGTACCGGCGCCTGCTTGAGCAGAGCCGCCCGGGCGTGCTCGCGGCCGACCTGGCCGCGTGCCATGGATTTTTGCCCGACGACGCATTTTTTTCGCGCATCGCGGCCCCTGTGCTGGTGGTCGCGGGAACGCACGACTTGATGACGCCGCCAAAATCCGCGCAAGGTCTTTCGGCCCGGTTTGCCGGCGGCCGGTACCTGTTGCTCGAGGGCGCCGGACACGCCCTGATGCAAGAGGCGCCCGGGAAGACGCTGGATGCACTGAAAGGTTTTTTGAAATCATGAAGCGCATGTTTTTGCTGGCACTGCTGGGTTGGGCGTCCCAGCAATGTGCAGTCGCGCAATCCCTGATTTTGCTCGATAGCCCGGTGAAAGTCACCGCGGAGACAGGCGTTGCGGCGAAGACCGACCCAACGTCTTCCGGCACGCCCATTACGCTGGAAATTCACCAGGGCACCTTCAAATTTCGCGTGGCGGTCAGGCAACGCGGCAACGTGTCTGAAGCACTGGCCGTGCAGAAGTCGCTGACCGGCTGGAAAGACGGTTATTTGTTTGTCCGGGATGATTGCCTCGTTGCGGGCGACGACAAGCGCGGCGCGCGCTGTGTCGTCGATCAAGTCTTCACGTTTGTCGATGGCCGGGACGGTAAACGACTGGTTCATCTGGGCGACATTTTCTCCGGCGACGATTGCGTCGAGGAATCGAAGATCGGCTGCGCCCTTCACCAGGGTGCGTTCACCGATATCCATGATGCGTTCGAGACCAATACGCTGGTCAGGCGCGCCGAGTCACCCATGCCCCTGCTGGAGATAGACGTCAGCAGTGGCGAGTTGGTGGTGAATCTCGACGCTACCTGGGGACGTAATCAGGAGCGGTTTTCCGCCGGCGAACGCTGCCTGACGGCGAATGCCGCGGAGCGGCCGATGGCTTGCACCGAAGGCGTCACCCCGCGCAGCGCGTATCTGTTCAATTCGGTGCTGGCGGCGTATACCAGGCGCACTGACCAGTTGATGCGAATCAGGGCGTTTGCGCGCAGCGCACTTTGCGACGGCGATGCAGAGGCGGACTGCAGTGAAGCGCTGCGCCTTTCTGCACTGATGCTGGCGAGCACGCGCCCAGGCGAGAAACCGCGCGCACGGGGAAACGTCAAGACGGTACCGTTGGCCCGGTAGAAATCGCACATACAAAGGGCCGCCAGAGGGCGGCCCTTTCTCAACGGCGAAGTCGGCCGGCTGGAACTAGCCGAGTGTGTCGGCCCAGATATTCTTCGCCCAGGTCATTGCGTACTTTGCTTCGAGCTCATTGGATTGACTCGATATACCACCGGAGCCGGGCACCGTTTTCATGGTCTTGTCCTTCTCGTCATATTTGTGGACCGAGGCAACGTGAATCACCTTGTCGGCCGACACAAAGCTATAGCAGGTATTTGACAGTGAGGGGCTGCCGTTCGGCGTTTCGCCGGACAAAAGGGCGACCACCGCGGCTGCGCAAGCCTTGCCGTGCGCGTTGGCCATGTGCCCCGACTTCGGCATCATTGGCGCAATTTGCAGGGCGTCGCCCATTAAATGCACGCCAGGAACATTCTTGGCTTCGTAGGTCAGCCAATTGATTTCACACCAGCGCTTGTTGGCGGTGATGAACGGATCGGCAATCGCGCCGGCCTTCATCGGCGGAAGAATGTTCAACACATCGGCCTTGAGATCGTCGACTTCCATTTTGACCGTCATGGTCTTGATATCGACATCGACGACTTTGGCATTGCTCCGATACTCGACGATGCCGGGATACATTTCGGCCCAGGCCTTCTTGAACAATCCCGGCTTGGAGGTGACATCGGGATTGGCATCGAGAATGATGACTTTGGATTTTGGTTTGGACTGCTTCAAGTAGCTCGCAACCTGACAGGCGCGCTCATAGGGGCCGGGCGGGCAGCGATACGGCGCCGTCGGCACGGAAATGGCGACAACCCCGCCATCCTTGAGCGCTTCAAGCTGCTTGCGCAGCGCAACCGTTTGCGGTCCGGCTTTCCAGGCATGCAATACTTTTTCCTGCGCCGCGGCGTTGTTCAGCCCGGGAATATCCGCGTACGTCAGGTCGATGCCGGGCGAAAGTACGACGCGATCAAACGGCAGGCTGTCACCGTTGGCAAGACGCACCACTTTCTTTTCCGCATCAACCGCGACCGCTTCACCGCGCACGACGCGGATGCCGTACTTCTTTGCCAGCGTTTCATAGCTGACTGTGATGTCCTTCATGGTCATCGAACCGCCCAGCACCAGGTTGGAAATGGGACAGGAAATGAACTCGGTGTTCCGTTCCACCAGCGTGACATCGATATTCGGCCCCCACATGCGGATATATTTGGCGGCCGTGGCGCCGCCGTAGCCACCACCGACGATGACGACCTTGGGACCACCGCCGCCGATTGCAGCGCAGCCGCCGACGGTTGCAACACCTGCCGCCGCACCGGTTGTTTTCAGGAAATTTCTGCGATTCATGGACATGTCATTCTCCTTGGTCTTGTCGGGCCGGTTACTTTTGTTGAGCGGCAAAGTAATCCGCCAGGGCAACCATCTCGGCGTCGGTGTAGCCCTTGGAAATCTGGTGCATGAGCGTCGCTTCGCGCTTGCCTTCCCGGAATGCTTTCACCTCATTCAGGAAATACGCCTTGTTCATCCCCGCCAGGCCGGGAATCGCGCCTCCGGCGCTCTTGCCATTGGTGCCGTGGCACGCTGCGCAATTGGCGGCCAGCGATCTCACGCCGCTGGCTGTCAGGTTTGCGGCGGCAAAGGCCGGCGGCACGGGGGGCGCCTGCGCTATTGCCGATCCGATGAACAATCCTGAAAGGGATAGCGCGAACAAATGGCGCCCTGTGGCTATTTTCATGGTCTCCTCCTCGCTGGTGTGATTCGTTATCAGGCATGCATATGCGACGCGCCGACTGGCAAACCCTTCACAGTTCCGAATGAGAGGTGCTGGTCCCACTGCGCGAATAGCAGAATTTACTATACTCTTTCAGTTCCCGAAGCGGAAAAAAAACGGGCCGCAATTTGCGGCCCGGGTATGGTTCAGAAAATGCGCCGGATCATGATTCTTGCGTGACCGGTTCCTTTTCTTCACTGATGTCCAGCTTTACCTTGTTGTCCCCATCGACGTCGATGGTCACCTTGCCGCCACTTGCCAGGCGGCCGAACAAGAGCTCTTCCGCCAGCGCCCGGCGGATGGTGTCCTGAATCAACCTCGCCATCGGGCGGGCGCCCATGGTGGGATCAAAGCCGTTCTTGGCGAGATATTTTTTCAGCGCCTCGGTATAGGTGACATCGACCTTCTTTTCGGAAAGCTGGGCTTCCAGTTGCATCAGGAATTTGTCCACCACCCGCAAGATAATGACTTCATCAAGTGGCGCGAATGAAATGGTGGCGTCCAGCCGGTTGCGGAATTCCGGGGTGAACATGCGCTTGATCTCCGCCATCTCGTCGCCGGCTTTGCGCTCGTTGGTAAATCCCATCGATGATTTGGACAGCTCGGCGGCACCGGCATTGGTGGTCATGATGATCACCACATTTCGAAAATCCGCCTTGCGTCCGTTGTTGTCGGTCAGCGTGCCGTGATCCATGACCTGAAGCAGCACGTTGTAAATGTCCGGATGCGCTTTTTCAATTTCGTCGAGCAGCAGCACCGAATAGGGATGCTTGGTGATCGCCTCTGTCATCAGGCCGCCCTGGTCGAATCCGACATAGCCGGGAGGCGCGCCGATCAGGCGCGAAACCGCGTGGCGCTCCATGTATTCCGACATATCGAAACGGATGAGTTCGACGCCGAGTATGAACGCAAGCTGCTTGGCGACTTCGGTCTTGCCGACGCCGGTCGGGCCGGAAAACAGGAATGAGCCGATCGGCTTGGCGGTATTTCCGAGCCCCGAGCGCGCCATTTTTATCGACGAGGACAGGGCCTCGATCGCCTTGTCCTGGCCGAAGACCACGGACTTCAAGTCGCGATCCAGCGTCCGCAGCGCATTGCGATCGTCGGATGAGACGGTTCGCGCCGGGATGCGGGCGATCTTGGCAATGATTTCCTCGATTTCCGGCTTGCCGATGGTCTTCTTCTGCTTTGACTTGGGCGCGATGCGCTGTGCTGCACCAGCCTCGTCGATCACGTCGATCGCCTTGTCCGGCAGGTGCCTGTCGTTGATGTACTTGGCGGACAATTCAGCGGCTGTCGTGAGTGCGGTGGCGGTGTACTTCACGCCGTGATGGCTCTCAAACCGGCTCTTCAGGCCCTTGAGGATTTCAATGGTCTCGGCAATCGACGGCTCGATGACATCGATTTTCTGGAATCGCCGCGACAGGGCATGGTCTTTTTCGAAGATGCCGCGATATTCGCCATAAGTGGTGGCGCCGATGCATTTCAGCTGCCCGGACGACAATGCCGGCTTGAGGAGATTCGACGCGTCCAGGGTGCCGCCGGACGCAGACCCGGCGCCGATAAGGGTGTGTATCTCGTCGATGAACAGCACCGCATTCGGATTTTCAATGAGCTGCTTCAGCACCGCTTTCAGGCGTTGCTCGAAGTCGCCGCGATATTTGGTGCCCGCCAGCAATGCGCCCATGTCCAGCGCGTATACCTGCGACTTGGCGAGGATATCCGGCACCTGTCCGTCGACAATGCGCTTGGCCAGCCCCTCGGCGATCGCCGTCTTGCCGACGCCGGCCTCGCCGACCAGCAATGGATTGTTCTTGCGGCGCCGGCAAAGGATCTGGATTACCCGCTCCACCTCATGTTCGCGGCCGATCAGCGGGTCGATCTTGCCGTCGATGGCCATCTGGTTG
Organism: Betaproteobacteria bacterium; assembly: GCA_031404095.1. Lineage (GTDB taxonomy): Bacteria > Pseudomonadota > Gammaproteobacteria > Burkholderiales > Usitatibacteraceae > UKL13-2. The sequence goes on from JANNGY010000167.1 coordinate 22,083, forward strand.
AGATGCAGCGTAAAACTTTCCAGCGCGCCGCCGGACTGCTCGCCTTCTGCGCTTTCCGCTTCGGCTTCCTCCTTCTGGCCGCCGGTCGGTGTCGCTTTGGAAATGCCGTGCGAAATGAAATTCACGACGTCGAGACGCGACACACCCTGCTGATGCAGGAAATACACGGCATGGGAATCCTTTTCCCCATAAATCGCCACCAGCACGTTGGCGCCGGTGACTTCTTTCTTGCCCGACGACTGGACGTGCAGGATGGCGCGCTGAATCACCCGCTGAAATCCGAGAGTGGGCTGGGTATTGACTTCACCATCGCCGGCCACGATGGGCGTGTGCTGCTCGATGAATTCGGTCAGCGCTTTCTTGAGGTCGTCGACCTTCGCCGCGCACGCCTTCAGCACTTCCTGGGCGGACGGATTTTCCAGCAGGGCAAGCAACAAGTGCTCTACCGTGATGAACTCGTGGCGCTTTTGCCTTGCTTCGACAAACGCCATATGCAAGCTGACTTCGAGTTCCTGGGCGATCATGATTTACCTTTCAACGACTGCAATAAGTGTCAAACGCCTGATCACGCGATCAAGCATACATCCATTCCGGCGGCAACGTCAGCGCCGCCTGAGACCATCCGGCTCCGTCAAACTTCTTCCATCCCGCAGCGCAACGGATGCTGGTTCTTGCGGGCATGATCAACCACCTGTTCGACCTTCATCGACGCCACGTCACGCGGGAAGATGCCGCATACGCCGCGCCCCTCGGTGTGCACTTTGAGCATGATTTGCGTCGCGCGTTCGTAGTTATGACTGAAAATTTTTTCCAGCACCTCGACCACGAACTCCATCGGCGTGTAATCGTCGTTGTACATGACCACCTGCCACATTGCGGGAGGCTTGGTCTGAGCCGGCTTTTCCTTGAGCTCGGTAATGCCGCGATCGTTTGATTTGGGTTGCTTGGTGGCCATGCTTCTGAGAACAAGAGCGGTAATGAAATGATATGGGCAAGGCATCGGGCATTCAAGTGCCGCATTCAACCGTCGCGCCGTGCAGGGAGTTTGCACCATCGCCGCGCGTCCCCGGCGAACGGCACGGCAATTTGTAATCCTGCAACGCGCGCGCGCGAAAATCCGGCCCGACTATTGACTTGGCAAAAGATAGCCGGTAAAAGGCGGTTTGGAGTTTGGCTTTGAGGTTGTCTGCATTTGCATTCCAGCGGTTGCGGGCCTTGACAGCAAAACGATTCCGGGGCTCTCCAACCCGATTTTGTAAAAGGAAGCATTCGCATGGCAACAGGAACAGTCAAATGGTTTAACGACGCAAAGGGTTTTGGTTTCATCACACCCGACGATGGGAGCGATGATCTTTTCGCCCACTTCTCGGCAATCCAGATGAATGGTTTCAAAACCCTCAAAGAAGGCCAGAAAGTCAGCTTCGAAGTGACACAGGGCCCCAAAGGCAAACAAGCATCAAACATCGGTAACGCTTGATCATTCGCAGCGGGCTGATCGAAACCCCCGTGGCCTTGGCTTCGGGGGTTTTTTATTTCACCTCGTCATGCTGATCGCTTTCAACAAGCCGCACGGCGTAATCTGCCAGTTCAGCCCCTCCGGCGACAAAACGACGCTGAAAGATTACGTTGATGTCCCAAACGTTTACCCGGCAGGCAGACTCGACACCGACAGTGAAGGGCTGCTGCTGCTGACCGACGACGGCGTTTTGCAGGCGCGCATCGCCGACCCGGCGAGAAAACTGCTCAAGACCTACTGGGTGCAAGTGGAAGGTGAGCCAACCGATGCAGAACTTGATCCGCTGCGCGAGGGCGTGAATCTCGGCGATTTCGTCACCGCCCCTGCCGCGGCCAGGCTCATCGCGCCGCCGGCCGCCATCTGGCCGCGAGATCCGCCGGTTCGCGTGCGCCAACATATTCCCACTGCCTGGCTTGAAATCGGTATTACGGAAGGCAAGAACCGTCAAGTCAGGCGCATGACGGCCAACATAGGCTATCCGACCCTGCGATTGCTGCGAATCGCCATCGGCGCATGGCGCCTGGACGGCATTGCGCCGGGAACGTGGCGGGCAATTCCCGTGCCGCCGGGCATGTTGCAACGCGCCAAATCTGCTAAAAAACCCTGAAAAGTTAATGGCTTGGCCAACATTCGCCCCGCCGAAGAAGTACATAAGCGAATGTCAACCGGCTATAATTCGGCGCGTTAATCGCTGCGACAGGCATAAATCTGTCTGAATGAATAACGTTACTCACTCACTTTCAAAGGAATTACAGATGAAATTCATTTCCGCCACCGCTGCCGCAGTGTTCGCTGCTGTTGCACTGAACGCCGCAGCACAGGCACCTGCCGCCGCCCCGGCCGCCAAGACCGAAGCCCCGAAGGCCGCTACCGCGCCCGCTGCTGCACCTGCCGCCGCTGCCGCACCGGCGAAAGCTGCTGCCCCGGCTACCGCTGCTGTCCCAGCCACCACCGCTGCACCGGCCAAGGCTGCTGAAGCCGCCAAGCCTGCCGCCGCCCCGACCAAGGCTGAAGCCGACAAGGCCAAGGCTGACGCCGCCAAAGCCAAGAAGGAAGCTGATAAAGCCAAGAAAGCTGAAGCCAAAGCCAAAAAGGCAGAAGCCAAAGCCAAGAAAGAAGCTGACGCCAAAGCCAAGAAAGAAGCTGAAGCCAAGGCCATGAAAGCAGACGCACCGAAGAAGTAAGCACCAAAGCTATTTCACGCGGAGCACTCCTCCGCGACACAAAGGGCGGAACCCAGGTTCCGCCCTAGTTGTTTGTGGCCCGCATTTCACTGTCGTGCAAGCCCTTGAATCTTTCTCCGTTCGCCTGATAATCCCATCATGTCAAGAAAACGCATCGTCGTCGGCCTTTCCGGCGGCGTCGACTCATCCGTTTCCGCGTTGTTGCTCAAGCAGCAGGGATTCGATGTCATCGGCCTGTTCATGAAGAACTGGGAGGACGATGATGACGATGAATATTGCTCGACGCGGCAGGATTTCATCGACGCGGCGGCGGCGGCAGACGTGATCGGCATCGATTTTGAAGCCGTCAATTTCGCCACCGAATACAAGGATCGGGTATTCGCCGAGTTCTTGCGCGAATATGCCGCCGGTCGCACCCCCAATCCCGACGTATTGTGCAATGCCGAGATCAAGTTCAAGGCCTTCCTCGACCACGCCATCAAACTCGGCGCCGAGCGCATTGCCACCGGGCATTACGCGCGGGTACAGGAGGTCGATGGACGATTCGAGTTGTTGAAAGGTATCGACCCGCGCAAGGACCAGAGCTATTTTCTGCATCGCCTGAATCAGCAGCAATTGTCGAAATCGGTATTTCCAGTCGGGCACCTGTTGAAACCGGCGGTGCGCAAACTGGCGCTGGAAGCGGGCCTGCCGAATCATGCCAAGAAGGACTCCACCGGAATCTGCTTCATCGGCGAACGTCCCTTTCGCGAATTTCTGGAGCGCTATTTGCCGCGCAAACCCGGTGACATGGTCACCACCGGCGGTGAACTCATGGGACGTCACGACGGCCTGATGTACTACACCCTTGGACAACGGCAAGGCCTCGGCATCGGCGGCACCCGCGGCGGCGATGGCGAACCGTGGTTTGTGGCGGCAAAACAGCTTGAAACCAACCGACTGGTGGTGGTGCAGGGGCACGACCATCCGCTGCTGCTAAAAAATGAACTGGTGGCGCAGGATGCCGCGTGGGTCAGCGGTCAAGCGCCCGACAACACCGGCGCCTACGCCGCCAAGACGCGATACCGCCAGGCCGATTCTGCCTGCCATCTCAATGCCGCAAGCACGGGCGAATTCGCGTTAAGTTTCTCCGATGCACAGTGGGCGGTGACCCCGGGCCAATCCGCAGTGTTGTACGCAGGCGAGGTCTGCCTCGGCGGCGGCATAATTCGCTGACTGCGAGACGACGATTGCGCTGAAATCCCGGCGCACAGACTCAATCCCTTACTACGTTGCCGCCCGTCAGGCGCGCGGCACGGTATCGACAAATGAAGGGCGCAGTTCCTGTTTCTCAACCCATGCCCTGAGGCCGTCGTTTGATTCACGCCACTTGATCTCTGGCAGTCGAAATTCCAGCCACAGCAGGCTGCAGGCAAGCGAGATGTCAGCAAGGGAAAGCGTCGTGCCGTGGCAGAAATCCCTGCTTCCCAGTTCGTTCGCGGCGACGGCGATGCCGCTGTTCACCTTGCCCAACTGACGATTGATCCAGTCTTTGCTTTGCTCGGACTCGGGACGCTTCCGTTCCAGGAAGACAGCGACACCAGCATCGGTGATGCCGTCACCCAAGGCCTCCCAGCGCTTTACCAGCAGGCGGTCGCGTCCGCTTTCCGGGATCAGTCGCGATACGGGTGTGATGCCATCCAGGTACTCGACAATCACCCGCGAATCATAGACGGCTAACCCGTCGTCAAGAATGAGCACAGGAATCTTGCCAAGCGGATTGACAGACCCCACCGTGGTATCCGCAGACCAGACGTTTTCCTGCACAAAATCGCACTCGATGCGCTTTTCCACCATGGCAATCCTGACTTTGCGACCATAAGGACTGGTGTACGAGGCGATCAGTTTCATGCTGGTTTTTCCATTGGTTTACGGCCGGAAAGTATAGCATCGCCACCTTGCCCGACCGCGATTCACGCCCCGTTTCAGGTGCCGGCGGCGGGGTGCGTGGTAATATTTCCCGGTAATTTTTCAAAGGCGTTCTGATGTCCTCCCCCGCATTGCTTCCACTGAATTCGCTCACCGCCCTCTCCCCGCTCGATGGCCGCTATGAAAAGAAAACCGCCAGCCTGCGCGCCTGTTTCAGCGAATTCGCGCTCATCAAGTATCGTGTTCTTGTCGAAATCGAGTGGCTGATCGCGCTCTCGCAGGCAACAGAAATTGCCGAGTGCCCGGCTTTCAGCAAGGCGACGGAAAACACGATGCGGGACGCGGCCGCCAACTTTTCGATTGCCGATGCGGAACGCGTCAAGGCCATTGAGGCGACCACCAATCACGACGTCAAGGCGGTTGAATACTGGTTGCGCGAGCGCTTTGCCGCGAACGCGGAGGTGGTCAAGGCGCAGGCATTCATTCATTTTGCCTGCACCTCGGAGGACATCAACAATCTCGCCCATGCGCTGATGTTAAAGAGCGCCTGTGAAACCGTGTTCCTGCCGGCGATGGCGGGTATTGAAAGCCGATTGCAGGCTCTGGCCCATCGTCATGCCGGCGTGGCAATGCTTTCGCATACCCACGGCCAGGCGGCCACGCCTACCACCCTTGGCAAGGAGATGGCGAATGTGCTGCATCGCCTGCGGCGCGCACGCGAAAATATCGCGGCAATTCGACTGCCAGGCAAAATCAACGGCGCCGTCGGCAATTACAACGCGCACCTTGCGGTCTATGCCGAATTCGACTGGCCGGAATTTGCGCGGAAATTTGTCGAAGGTCTCGGCATCGCTTTCAATCCCTACACCATCCAGATCGAGCCCCACGATGGCATGGCGGAATTGTTCGATGCCATGGCCCGCGCCAACACCATCCTGATCGATCTCGATCGCGACATCTGGGGATATATCTCCTTGGGCTATTTCCGGCAAAAGGTGAAAGCCGGTGAAATCGGCTCTTCGACCATGCCACACAAGGTCAATCCCATCGATTTCGAAAATTCCGAGGGAAATCTTGGCGTGGCCAATGCGCTCCTGCGGCACATGGCAGAGAAACTGCCGATCTCCCGCTGGCAACGCGACCTCACCGATTCCACCGTGCTGCGCAACATGGGCGTCGCGTTTGGCTATTGCGTGCTGGCCTACGATTCATTGGCACGCGGGCTCGATAAACTCGAAGTCAATGAAACCAGGATCGCTGCACATCTCGATGCCAGTTGGGACGTGCTGGCCGAGCCGATACAGACGGTGATGCGCAAACATGGCATCGAGGATGCCTACGAGCAATTGAAGGAACTCACGCGCGGCAAGGGCGGTATCGACCGGGACTCGCTTCGCAAGTTTGTCGCCGGCCTGGCGATTCCCGCGGCCGACAAGGCGCTCTTGATGGAACTCACGCCGGCAAGCTATATTGGCGCCGCGCAAAAACTGGCGTCGGAAATCTGAGCCGACATTTGCGTCTCGTCCATCGCTGATGTTCATCCCGGCAACCGGTTCGGGCGGGTGCAAGTAGCGGCAGCCCGCCATCGGCGTGCCTTGCAGACCAAAACTGGCTGAAACGGCAATCGGGACGCGGGGTGTGGCGCTTGCGCCGATCACGCGCCGAGGGAGCTACCCGCTCCCGACGTCACGTCCGTCCCTCGCGGCCGGAAGCGATGCAGAGGACTAATTGCCGCTTTTCATCAGTTCACGCAGCTAGGCTTCGGTCTGTTTCTTTTTCAGCATGCCCTTCTTGGCAGCATCCATATTGTCAAATGCCGTTTCGACTTT
>JANNGY010000168.1:0-12523 GCA_031404095.1 Betaproteobacteria bacterium
TTGCGCCGCACCATTTGAAGATAGGGCTGGTTCTTGTCACAATCCAATCGTATGTTTGGATGCATAACATTGATTTTATTGATGTGCGTCACAAAATTGTTGCAATACAGCAAATTCCCGTAGAATTGTCCTTTGAGTTCAGGCCGCCCGCTATGGAGCTCTACCAGTTACGTACCCTCGCCGCGATTGCCGAAGCGGGACAATTGACGCGCGCGGCTGAAAAACTTCACCTCAGCCAGCCGGCCTTGAGTGCGCAGCTCAAGGCGCTGGAAGAAGAACTCGACCTGCAGTTATTTGAGCGTACCCCCGCGGGAATGGTGCTGACCGCCGCCGGCAAGCGGGTACTGGCCAGCGCCGGGCACGTGTTGGCGGCTGCGCAGGCATTGCAGAATGAGGCACGGCTACTCACGGGTCAGGTCGTCGGCAAGGCCAGTATCGGTACGCTGAGCGATCCGGAGTTCATTCGCCTTGGGCAGTTCATGCACACGGCGGTGGCACGATTCCCGATGCTTGAGCTTGAACTGCATCAGGAGGTCACCGGTGTCGCCTTTGAGCGCGTCGCATCCGGCGATTTCGATGCCAGTTTCTACTATGGCGAGATCGGCAACCACGAAATCGCCGGTTTGCCGCTTCGGGATGTCACCTACCGGGTCGCGGCGCCGGCGGCATGGGAAGATCGCCTGCGCAATGCCGGCTGGGCCGAAATTGCCGAACTGCCATGGATCATTCCGCCGCCGATGAGCACCCATCACAAGCTGGTGCATACGTTGCTGCGCAAGTACGATGTCGAGCCCGGCAAGGTGGTGGAAGCCGATCAGGAAGCCGTGATCAGCTCGCTGGTCGTGTCGGGAATTGGTATCGCCTTGATGCGCGAGGACATGGCGCTGGAAAAAGTCGCCTCCGCCGAGGTATGCCTGTGGAACGATATTCGCCTGCTCACCACGTTATGGTTCATCTACCGGCGCGAACGCCAGCACGATCCGGTGATTCGCGCGCTGTTGTCCGTCCAGGAAGAACTTTGGGATCTGCGCGGCGACGCACCGGCCCCGTCGCGGGCGACTGCTACCGTTTAGCGTATTGAAGTTATGGTGATGCGGTATCCCGCGTCAGGCGAGATGCGGGCCGGGGTCGAATGCCCCGAAGGCTTTTCAATACGGAAAAACTTTCAGGAATCGGACCAGTGAAATCTCGCCTTTCGGGGCGGTTGCGGTAAATGAGTAATTGCCGCGGGTCCATGCGAATACCAGTCCCTGCAGGGTTTCCGCAAGGATCCAGCTCTTGTCGTCGCCCATGCGGAAATTCTTGCCCGCCTGAACCTTGACTTCATTAAGGCGGTCACGGGCCTCTTCCTCATCCCAGCATTGCACCAGCCTGACGGCGATCGGGTGACCGGTGACGCTGTACATGGCCGACACCGGATCACTGGTAAGTTCTCCGGTCGGCGTTGCGTGGGGTCGCTCAAACTCTCCGGCCGAATGCGGCAACAGTTGCAACAGGCTGGTGCCGCTCGGCAGCGTGCGCTGGTGGCGCGAGACCAGATCTTCGGCCAATTGCGGCGGGCCTGACGCCGAATCCGCGCCACCCGGCGCCAATACCAAAGTCGACTCGTTGCCCGGCGCAAGTTTCAGCGTTGCGTCGGGGTCGAAACCCGGCAGGGGCGCTGCCGGCTGTGTTGGCGCGGGCGCCGCGCCTGGTGTGGCCAACTCACTGGGCGACGCGCGCGTGCCCGTCGCGGCGGATGGTGCAACTTCCGAAGGTGCCAATGATTCCCGGCCGGCCGGCGTCGCGGCATCGGACGTTTCGGCATTCACGCCGCTTGCTTCCTGCGCCGTATCGCGCAGCAACGTGCCGAGGTCTGTATTCAAGACCTTGCCGGCGCCTCTGGCGAGCGTCCCGACATCGGTATTGAGCACCTTGCCCGCATCCTTGACCATGGCGCCAACGTCCTTGTTCAAGAACTCTCCGAATTTTCCCAGCACTTGGTACCTCCGCGGATGGCGTCACCGGAAATCTATCACGCATCGACATTCCGCGTGCGTAACATGGTCGCAGGCGTTGCCAGTACATGGGAGTGACAATTGGACGCCATCGCACCCGAGCAGCAACTCGATCGATTCATCCAGATGGACCAGGCCTTGCGCGTGGCCGATCTGCCGATTGACGCGGCGCCGACTTTGCGAATAATTATCAAGTCGGCGCCGGTGAAGCGATGTCCGCGACGGCCAGCGCCAAAATGATCATGTTTCGTTGTCGTCACTTCGTTCGAACACACCGTCAGTCCGGTTCTTCCGTACCTGGTCCCAGGTAAAGACACGGCCATTCATCGCAACGTAAGTGCCGGCTGTCAGCGATTGTGCGGCGGCAAGTGCAAATCCCAGGTTGAATAATGCGTCCGATCCCTGTACCGAATAAGGGATCATCGCACCGGTAAAGACGATCGTCTTGTCGAGCGCGGCCTCGCCCACCACCTGCGCGGTTTGCGCCATGGTGTCGGTGCCATGAATGACGACAATGCACTTCTCGGGCGCGGCGCGGCAGGATGCGAGTACCCGCTGGCGATGCTCGTCAAGCATGTGCAGGCTGTCGATAAGCTGATTGATTTCAAGTTCTATCGGAATGGTCACGCGCGACTGTTTGAGAATCGCGGGCAGGTGCGAATTCTTGAAAGTCAGTTCACCCTTGATCGCATCGTAGTGCTTGTCAAATGTGCCGCCGGTAACGATGATGCGCGCAGCAAGCGCGGATTGCGGAGGTTCAATATTCATGCATAAGTTCCCAGTCGTCTGGTTGCGTGCAGAGCCGGTGGCAATCAATTCATTGTAGCGCGGAGGGCAGGTATCATTGCGCATGGAATCCAATCAACGATGAGCATACTTCTTAAAGCACTCAGGCAGGCCGAGGCCGACCGGCAGGCGGCACGGATAGCCAGGCACGGCGCCGGCACTCAGGCGGACGCCGAGGTGCCGGCCGCCACGCCGGACAGGATCGAAATCGGTATTACGCCGGTCGAGATGCTGGTTGCCAAGCCCGGGCGCAACGCCCCGCCGCCGCCAGCCTACGGCGGATTGTGGATCACGCTGGCATTGGCAGTGGTGAGCGCGGCCGGCTTTGGCTACTGGATGAGGGGAGTTTCCTTGATGAACTCGCCACCGGCACCCTCTTTGACCAACCAGGCGGGAACGAGCATTCCGGCATCGGCAACAGGGCAGGACTTGCCGGTCGCAACCGGCCGGATCCCGACTGCCCTGAACGTGCAGGAGGCAGGACCATTGCAGTTGCGGCTGGATCGCCAATTCGACAAGCTGGGTGCGCACGCTCGCTGACCCGGCGAAACGACCGGCGCCCGCCGCCTGCCATTGCTGGGATAATGCCGTTCCTCCAACACGCGCAGAGCACAAGCATGTACCTGACTTTTTTCAACGGCCGATGGACCGAAGGCAACACGCCATTATTTGGCGCGATGGATCACAGCGTGTGGCTCGGCTCGTCCGTATTTGACGGCGCCCGTTCGATCCGTGGGCAGGTGCCCGACCTGCGGTTGCATCTCGAGCGGGTCATCCGATCATCCGAGCGGGTAGGTTTGCAGTGTCCATTGAAGGTGGACGAAATGATGGCACTGTGCCGGGAAGGCATCGCCAGATTCCCGGCGGAGGCGGAACTTTATGTGCGACCGCTGGTGTTTGGTACCGAGGGCCTGTTGATTCCGGTTGCCGAAAAGTCCGCATTTGCCTTGACGCTGTTTGACGCACCGCTGCCGCCGTTCAGCGGTTTTTCGGCCTGCCTCTCGACATTGCGTCGACCGGATCCACTGGCGGCGCCGACTGATGCCAAGGCGTCGTGCCTGTATCCTAATTCCACCAAGGCCCTTCGCGAGGCGAAGGAGCGCGGTTTCGACAATGCCGTGGTTTGCGACGGTGAGGGACGCGTCGCCGAGTTTGCCACGGCCAATATTTTTCTCGTCACCCCCGCCGGCAACGTTGTCACACCCGTGCCGAATGGTACTTTCCTGTCGGGAATCACCCGCGCCCGCGTCATTGCATTGCTCGCTGTTGAAGGCATCGTTGTGGAAGAACGCGCGGTGGTGCCTGCCGAGCTCGAGCGCGCGTCGGAAATCTTCAATACCGGCAACTACGGCAAGGTGACGCCGTGCACCCGCTATGAATCCCGCGCGTTGCCGGTCGGCCCCGTGGCGACGCTGGCTCGCGATCGCTACATGGCGTTTGCGGCCGGCGAACTGATCTGAGCACGGCGAGGCGCGCACAGCCGGGGAGCACTGCCAGTCGACGATCAAACGCTGCGCTTTGCCAGCTCCGCCTGCAAAAGAGCCAGCCGTTCCTTCGCCTGAGCATTGTCCGGCTTGACCTGTAACGCGCCCAGGCACCTGTCGATGGCAGCCTGAAGATTGCCCTTGCGCTGGTCGTGTTCCGCCAGCAACAGATATTCCAGTGCATCGATTGGAAATGACGGGACACCGGTGATTAATTGCACGGGACGATTCACAATTCCTTTTTCGATCACCAGTATCGAATCATAAAAGTGGAGTCCATACGCTGATGTCGTGAGCAGGTCTGGCTGGTGGTCGTCGGTCATCGAGTACCAAGCGTGCAATTGGTCGATAAACAACTTGCTGAATTCGATAAAGGTGCCGGGCTGGCGAATCCCGCCGCCCCAGCGCGGGAAGTAGCTGGTGTGCAAGTCTTCCGCCAGATAAATGCCACCGGCTTTCACGGCCGGATACATTTCCTGGAATGTCACGATTTGCTGGCGCATGCTGTGCCCGCCGTCGTCGATGACGATATCGAACTCGCCGTATTTTTCACGCAGGCGCGCATGGGTCTGCGGGTCCTCCTGGTCGCCGATTTCGATTTCGATGCCGGGTTCGGCCAGCGCCGCGCAGCGAGTATCAATATCGACGCCTATGATCTGCGCCTGCGGGCCAAAATAGTGTTTCCACATCTGCAAAGATCCGCCGTGAAACACACCGTATTCAATCAGGCGGATGGGCCGGTTGCGAAATGCGTTGAAATGACGCTCGTAGATACTGAAGTAGTGCGCCCACTTGTGGATCAATCGGCCGGGGTTGTCGTCAAAGTACCGATAGAGATCGCTCATTGTGCGCAGTAGGTTGGTAGGGAGGGAGTGAGAGAAAAGTGAGCGTATTCTACTGAAATCGACGATAATCCGGTATCGGCGCTCAGCTCCAGTCATTGCGCCGTCGTCATCCCTGACGCATTCCCCAAGCAACCCCGTTTGCCTACGACTGGCGCACTTCACACCCGAAGTCGCGACAGGCCGACTTCACTTAAAAGTAAATCATGTCATTCGCCTCCCTCGGCCTGTCCGAGACACTCGTGCGCGCCGTCACCGAACACGGCTATACCATTCCCACTCCCATCCAGTTACAGGCGATACCCGCTGTGCTGGGCGGCGGTGACCTGCTGGCCGGCGCACAGACCGGTACCGGCAAAACCGCCGGCTTCGTGCTGCCGCTGCTGCAACGCCTGGCCACCACGCAACCCAGGAAACTGACGGGCACCAAACCTGTTCGCGCGCTGATCCTCACCCCCACCCGCGAACTGGCCGCGCAGGTCGAAGAAAGCGTACGTGTCTATGGCAAGTACGCCAAGTTTTCATCCGTCGTCATCTTTGGCGGCGTCGGCATCAATCCGCAAATCGCCGCGCTGAAGCGCGGAGTCGATATTGTGGTGGCGACTCCCGGCCGCCTGCTTGATTTGCACCAGCAGCGGGCGGTTGATTTGTCGCACGTTGAGATCCTCGTTCTCGATGAAGCCGATCGCATGCTCGACATGGGCTTCATTCACGACATCAAGCGCATTCTTAAACTGCTGCCGCCAAAACGCCAGAACCTGCTGTTCTCTGCGACCTTTTCGGACGAGATCAAGACGCTGGCCGACAACCTGCTCGATAATCCGGCGCTGATCGAAGTGGCGCGGCGCAATTCGACCGTTGAAGCCATCACCCAGAAAGTTCACCCGGTGGATCGCGATAAAAAGCGCCAGTTGCTGTCCCATCTGATCAAGACTCAGAACTGGCACCAGGTGCTGGTGTTCACGCGCACCAAGCATGGCGCGAACCGGTTGGCCGAATTGCTGAACAAGGACGGCATCACATCGCTTGCCATCCACGGTAACAAGAGCCAGGGTGCGCGCACCAAGGCGCTGGCCGAATTCAAGACTGGCGACTTGCAGGTGCTGGTCGCGACCGATATTGCCGCGCGCGGCATCGACATCGATCAGTTGCCGCACGTCGTTAACTACGATTTGCCAAACGTGCCGGAAGACTATGTGCACCGCATTGGCCGCACCGGCCGGGCGGGCGCCAGCGGCGAAGCGATTTCGCTGGTGTGCATCGACGAAGCTGCGTTCCTGCATGCCATCGAACGACTGATCAAACGCGAGATTCCCAGCGTCGTCATTGCCGGTTTCGAGCCCGATCCGCACGCCAAGGCCGAGCCGATCCAGTTGCGTACGCCGGGACATCGTCCGGGTGGCCGCCAGCAACCGCGCCCGGGGCAAGGGCGGGGACAAGCGAAGAGCCACGCGAAACCTGCGGGGGCGCCGGCGCAGCAAAGGCGCCAGGGGAATCCCTTGGGGACCGGGCACAACAAGCCTGTCGGCACTCGCTCGTTTGGACGCGCAGGCGGTGGCGGTGCAAAAGGTCGATAGCCTGCATTTGCTGATAGCGACGATACTCGAATGATTCATGAAAAACGGCCTGCAATCGCAGGCCGTTTTCATTTGTACCTGCGTGAATCCGGCCGGCATGGCTTCGTCGAGTTGACCGGTGCGCCAAGTGTCGCAACGAATTTGCGCCCGGTCCTGAACGAGTTGAACTACAAATCGCCGCCCTCCTGTCCGGCGTTGGCCAGCCGCATTCGCTGTTTCCAGAGGATCCAGCCTGCCCAGGCGAGTGAAGCCAGCACCACCAGCGCGCCCAGTTTGTGCACCAGCCAGCCGAGGCCCTGCGCGCGCTTGAGCAGTCCCGTTTCGCCAAGCAGGTAGATCCAGTCATGGCCACCTTCCTCGCCGGTACGGCCACCCAGCAGCACCAGTTGCGGGTGCAGGGCGTCATAGAGATAGGGCGCGATATCAAGCAGGCTCACGCCGAACAGCCAGAGACCAATCGCCGCGCCGAACGGGTCGCGATTCCTTACCAGCAATGCGCCGCAAAGGATGGCGGGCATCAGCAGCTGTCCAAGGGTTCCGCCAAGGACGGACATGAACTCGCCGAGCAGTCGAAAAATAACGTGTCCCGCTTCATGAAAAACCAGCAACGGACCATGCAGGAACGAACTGCCGAGCTCACCGGTGCGAAAGTCCATCCAGATCAGGTGCGGTCCCCATAGACCGAACAGCAGCAACAAGGCGGCACGCGCCCAGAAACCGGCAGGGTCGACACGCGGCGGAACATAGGCCGCCGCATCCGTTAACTGTTGTTTCAGCAATTGCCAGCGACCGGGATCGGCGTCATCGGATTTGTCGCCGCCGGAGGCTGTTTTCCCTGGTAGCGGCGCGGCGAACTTAGCGAGTATCAGGCCGCATGCCGGGCAGGCGGCCGGCAGGGTTTGGTCCGTCGGCATCGGTGTGTGCCGGCATTTCGGGCACTGACTGTGAATAATGGTGTCTCGCATTGTCGGCAGGCGGGTTTGCGACGATAGTAACGCAACGCAACCGTACGCAACATCAAGCACAAATAATGCTCTGCGCGTCGCGGACCTGGCCGCCAATCGCGATCCTTCCGGTTGGCCACATCCACGACTTGACCATACGACACTTCATACGATAGCAAAAGGCATGAGAAATTTCTCCATCAAAACGGATGTCGGCCAAAGTCCTGCTCCGGGCGCCAGGCGGCGAGAAATGGTGCGTGCCGGCATGACGTGCCGCTCGAGTACGAGGAGATCCTGGATGTCGTCCCGGTGGGAATTGCCTTTGCCCGGAACCGCGAATTCCAGCATGCCAATCGTGCATGCCAGGTTTATTCCCCTTGCCGGGGACGGCGGCCTTATCATTCCAATTGGCGAATGGGTAAATGGCGAAGCGGGCCAGCAGGTGAAGCGCCGGCGCGCAGCGAATCACCTGGTACTGGCAGAGATCGTAAATCAGACTGCGTGCCGGTTCCTGAAAGCAAACTTCCCGCCCGTGCGCGCCATTCATTGGCCGTTGCAAGACACTTTCCGGAGCACCTCGAACTGGGCATTACCAAAGACATGCTGATGGCAAATTCCGTAGAAGCGCTGAAGGCGTGTGACTTGCCGGTGGCAATGCTGTGGCGCCGCGCCGCGACTTTCATGTTCTCCGCGGCTGTCCTGCTGATGCCGGCAACCGGCGACGCTGGCCTAAGCACTCGCGACCTTGATGCCCAGGCGCTCGAACGCAAGGTCACCGACGATCCGCGCGCCGCCATCCGCGAAAGCGAACAGTGGCAGGAACAGGCCGCGCAGAGTGGCGACAAAGGCCTGCAACTGCGCGCGCTTCGATTGCACGTAATGGCGATTGCGCAGCTGGAAGAATCCGTCAAATTGGCAAAGGCGGCGGAACAAGGACTGTCGCTGGCGCGCGAATTGCGGGATCCGCAGGCGGAAAGCGAGTTTCTTTCCGCCAAGGCGGTGGCGCTCTCCGGGGAAGGAAAATTTCTCGACGCCCAACCAGTATTCGACGAGGCGATCATGGTTGCTGAGAGGGCCGGCCTGAAGCGTGCGGCAACCGGCGTGATGGTCTCCAAAGCATTCGTCTACGGCTTGCTGGGCCGCGACAACGATTCGCTCGACCTCCTGTTCAAGGCGCACCAGCAGTACATCGAGCTGGGCGATGATCACAGCGCACGCACCACCATGTCGGCCATCGGCAATGCCTACACGATAGAGCGCGCCAGCCGCGAAGACCTGTTGAAGGCGTTGAGTTATCACCAGCAATCGATCAAGCCGGATGCCGAAAAGACGAGTCGGCATGAACTGTCCACCATTTATTTCAACATGGGTGTGGTGTATCAGCGGCTGAAAGATCTGCCGAAGGCCAAGTTGTATGTGCAAAAAAGCATCGCGCTGTCGCGGGTGCTGAACGATACCATCGGCGTGGCATTCTGCAACTATCGCCTCGGTGTGCTGGCGGGCGAGACCGGCAGGTGGGATGAGGCCCTGAATTACCTCGACATTGCGCTGCCGGATCTGTCCAAGGCCGGCGATGCGACGATGATCTTCAACGTACAGCGCGCCCGCGCGAAGGCGTTTGCCCACCTCAATCGCCGCCGGGAAAGCCTGGAAACACTGGCCAAGGCCGAAGCCATCCGCAGCCGCGTCGATTCGTCCTGGATGGAAGTCACCTACCTGACGGGGGCGGCTGAGGTGTACGCAAAACTTGGTGACTTCGACAAGGCCTATCGCAACCAGTTACTGGTTCGCGAGGCCGAGCAGCGCAGCGTTACCGAGGCTCGCGAAAAGGACGCCGCCGAATCGCAGACGCGTTTTGAGGTCAAGCAAAAGGAGGCCGAGAACGCACTGCTGCGCGCGCGCGAGCTCGAATCCGAGGCGCGCCGCGTCGCGCTGGTGCTGGCGCTGGTGCTGCTGCTTTTTGTACTCGGCGGCCTCGGCCTTTTCCTGTATCGCCAAAGCCAGCAGAATCGGCGCTTTGCCAATCTCGCCATGCGAGACGATTTGACGGGGCTGCCCAATCGCCGCAGCATCATCGAGTTTGCCCGCGCGCAACTGCGGGTGAGCCGGATGGATAGCGTCAGCATGTGCCTGGCGTTGATCGACATCGATCACTTCAAGACCATCAACGATGAATGCGGACATGCCGTGGGCGACGCAGTCCTGTCGGCGTTTGCCGAAGTCTGCGCGCAACAGCTGCGCAGCAATGACCGCCTGGGCCGCTACGGCGGCGAGGAATTCCTGCTGATCATGCCGGGTTCCGACCAGGCTCAGGTGTCGCAGGTGTTCACGCGTTTGCGAAATGCGATCCAGCAGATCAGGGTGCCAGGTTTGCTGCCGGGCCGTACCCTGACATTCAGCATGGGAACGGTTGAGACCGCCGGATCCATGGACGACCTGGACAAATTGATGAAGCGTGCGGATGATGCCCTTTACCGCGCCAAGCTTGGCGGGCGCGATCGCTATGAATTGTCTTAGTGAGACGGCGGAAACCAGGGCGATAAATTTGATTGGCCGGCTGGCGCGTCGCGTTGCGGGTGGGTTGTTGACGGGCGCATGCTTTGCATCGGCATTGCCAGGTGCGGCGATCGCCCAGGCGCCGCCGGCACGTCCTGCGTTGTCTTACTCGGAATTGCTGGCGGGCTCGAAACCAGGCGACTGGCGGGCACTGGATATCGAGAACACGATCTACATGGACCTGCCCGCAGGCCGCGTGGTGATCGAGATCTCGGCTGCCTATGCGCCCGCGCATGCTGCCAACATCCGCGCGCTGGCTCGCGAGGGTTACTTCGACGGGCTGGCGATCGTGCGCTCGCAGGACAATTACGTCGCTCAATGGGGTGACCCGGACGAGAAGAATCCGCGGCCGATGAAACAGGGTAAGGCCAGTCTCGCGCCGGAGTTTACCCGGCCCATCAACGCCAAGCTAACCTTTAACCCGCTACCGGATGTTGATGGCTACGCGCCGCAGGTCGGTTTTTCGAACGGGTTCCCAGTGGGCCGCAACCCAAAGACCGGGCAGACCTGGCTCGCGCATTGTTACGGCATGGTTGGCGCCGGCCGCGACAATGCCGACACCAGCGGCAGCGGCGCAGAACTGTACGCCGTTACCGGCCACGCGCCGCTGGGTTTCTACGAAAAAGCCGAGCAGCGGGTACCCATCAAGTCGGTCCGGCTCGCGGCCGATGTGCCTGTGACCGAGCGCACGACTCTGGAAGTGATTCGCACCGATACGCCGTTATTCGCGTCACTGGTGGAAGCGCTGCGCAATCGCGGCGGGACATGGTACAAGGTGCCGGCGGGACATATTGAACTCTGCAATATGCCGATCGCGGTGCGGCCGGTGCGTACCGCAGGCAAGTAAACTCGGCAATTTGCACGGCCACCGGCTGGAGAAGCAGCATTCACGGGCGTCTTCAGGCCATCCGCCCTGCGAGCCTCGCCAGTGCTTGCGTTCGGGGCGACGGGTCAAAAAGCCGATAACCACGGAGACCACAAAGACCACGGAGAAAGCCTTTAGGCCTGTCCTCCGTGGTTTCTGTGGTTCACGATTTAGTTTTCCGCCATCCGCTTCAATGCCACTGGTTCCACCAGTACGGTGTGCGCAGCGTTGCCCATCCAGATATGCCCATCCTGCAGCGTCGCATTGATCAGCATATTGCGATCGGCCAGTCCGGCCATCCCTGCCGTGGCCTCAACGGGAATATCCAGGATGTCCAGGTTGGTGAGGCGTTCCAGCGCCGCCTGGTTTGCGTTCCACCAGATACCGACGCCGCGCCCGCCATAAGCCAGCAGCACCACGCGCCGCGCGCGTCCGCAGGCCTTGCGCAATTCGCGCTCGTCGGGCAGGCCGACATCGATCCAGGTTTCAATATTGCCGGTCAGATCTTTTTTCCATAGCGCCGGCTCGTCATCCGCCGACAGCCCGCGGCCATAGGCAAGCGCCGCGTCGGCATACATCGCGAAGGCCAGCAGGCGCACCATCATGCGTTCGCTGGTTTCGGACGGATGCCGCGCAAGCGTCAGTGAATGGCTGGCGTAGTAGCCACGGTCCATGTCCGATACGCTGAGCTCGACCTTGTGTACCGTTGCCTTGAGCGCCATGAATTATTTTTTTGCCGCCAGCCCTTTGACCAGCAGCTCCGCCGTGACGTCGTTCAGCGACTTGTCCTGCTCGGAAGCGAGCGCCTTGATCTGATTGATGAGATCGCCATGCAACTTCACCGCGTAAGGAATCAGCCCGAGTTCCTGGTCGCGCCTGCGCTGTTCGCGCTTTTCCACCAGTGCGCCGGCGTCCTTGCCAAACCGGTCCGGGATTCCATTGAGCTTCATGTTGCCGGCAAGTTTCTGGCCCTTGGCTTTTTCCAGTTCGGTTCTTTTCATGTTGTTTCCAGTGTGGGAGGTGCAGAGTCGCCATTTTACGCGTGCTCCCCGGGGATGCCTTGACTAATTCCCTGATCCCGGGAAATTGATCAGTGCATCCTTGGGGCGTTACCATATCGCCATGGGAAGCAAAGAAACCTGGGAACTGTTGAGCTTCATCGTCACCGTGATCGGCCTGCCGGTGGCCATCATCGTCTTCCTCTGGGAACAGCGCCGCGAGCGCAATAACGAGGAAGAAGAGGAATACCAGCTGCTGGCCGATGCCTACAACGATTTCCTCAAAGTGGTGCTGGATAACGCCGATTTGCAATTGCGCGGCAAGTCAGCAGGGCCGGTCCTGACGGCCGAACAAGAGGAGCGCCGGCTGATCATTTTCGACATGCTTATTTCATTGTTCGAGCGTGCCTATCTGGTGGCCTATCAGCCGAACATGTCGGGCGAAAAGGCGCGGCGCTGGAATTCCTGGGACGA
>JANNGY010000169.1:0-6633 GCA_031404095.1 Betaproteobacteria bacterium
GATGCTGTAGAGCGCGCGCTCGTCCCATAACAGCCACAAGCCGGTGATGCCGGCAACCCACAGCAACCATGCCAGCGGTATGCCGGTGATCCAGGAGTACCAGCGCACGCCGCGAAAGTGTCCGCGCATCGCTTCGCGCAGCAGGTGCAGTACCGACAGCAACATGAAGGCGTCGGCTGCATAGCGGTGCAACCCGCGCAACAGCCTGCCCAGCAGCAGCGGATCGTTTTGCAGCCGCAGACCCGATTGATAGGCGCCGTTCACGCTGGTGTCATATAGCGCATAGGCAACGACGCCGCTGGCGGCCGCGATCACCAGGCAGAGGAATGCCAGCGCGCCAAGGTGGCGCCATGGGTTGTTGGCCGGTGCGAAGGCATGGTCGAAAGCCCCGGTCAGCGACTCATCGACCATTCGCGACAGCGAGAGCAGTGTCGCCATGGCTGCCTATTTGCCTCCAATGAACACAAAACCGTCGCTGGCGGCGTGGAAATCGACAATGAGGACCTGGCCTGGCGCAAGGTCGATGGTCGCGTCGCGCCGAAATGTGAATTCACGATCCGGCCCGTCGGCAAGCCGTGCACGAAACACGTGGCGGCCGGCAGGAATGGCAAGTCGGCGATAGACAGTGGCAGCGCCATCACCGTGCAATCCGGTCGGCGGCGTATCGATTCGATAAAGCGGCTTGCCATCCATGTCGAGTTCAACCGACACCACGGCGCGCTCCCGCGGACAATCCCGCGCGGTTCGCATGTTCGGCGCCAGCTTGGCGAGTTCGGCCGGGCTGCGTTCCCGGCAGGCTTGCTTCAACTGAGCGGAATGGCTGAATGAAAGTTTTACCACCGCCTCGTCGTCGGCCAATTGCCGGTAAGCCGGAGCGGTCGAGAAATAGCCGATCACGGCGGCAAATGCCGCATAGGCAAGCAGTTGAAAAAAATACCGCAATGGCTTTGGCAGGCCGCTAGACATGCGATCCCCCGAGTTTCACCATCTCCGCCTCAATTGCCTTGAGCGAGCGTTGCGGCGCAAGGTGAAAGGCATCGGAGAAACAATCGTCACTGGAAATGCCGCGCTTGATGAAGGCCGGATAGGCCGCTTCCACCATTTGCACCGAGCCGCAGGCATATACCTGATGCGTCGACAGATCCGGGAAGTCGGCAAGAATTGCTTCGTGCACCAGGCCGGTTCGCCCGGTCCAGCCGTCTTCGTCATCCGGCTCGGACAGCACGGGTATAAATGTGAAATTCGCGTGTTCGCTTGCCCATTGCGCGGCCAAATCCCCCAGGTACAGATCTCGCCGCCGGCGTACGCCCCAGTAGAGAATCATGCGACGGGTCAAGCCCCTTTGGAAAGCATGTTCAAGCATGCTTTTCACCGGCGCAAATCCGGTGGAGCCGGCGACAAAAATGATTGGTTTTTCACTGTCTTCGCGCAGTGTAAAGGCGCCCATCGGCCCCTCGAAACGCAGCACGTCGCCGACGCGCATGGTGGCAAAAACCTGGGTCGTGAAACGGCCACCGTCGACCCAGCGCACATGCAGTTCAATTTCATCCGGCGCCGGCACAGACTCCGGCGCGGTCGCAAAGGAGAAGCTGCGTTTGGCGCCGTCGGCAAGCAGGATATTGATGTATTGCCCGGCGTGGAACGGGAGCGGCGTGCCGCCTTCGATTTTCAGGCAAAGGCGCATCACATCCTCTGCCAGCAGGTCAAGGTGGGTCACCCGCGCCGAGTACTGCCTGACGGGCAGGGCGCGCACACCTGCCTGCGGCAGGTATTCGATCTCGACGTCGGTAAGCGGCTCGGCGCAACAAAGCAGCGTCTTGCCGGCAGCCCGTTCAATTTCGGTCAATACCGTTTGCTGATAGGGCAGCAAAGTCACCTGCCCGTGCAGCAAGGTACATTTGCACACACCGCAGCCGCCGTTGCGGCAGTCGAATGGCATCGGCAATCCCGCCCGAAGTCCCGCATCGAGCAAGGTTTCGCCGGCGCGTACGGCGACGATGCGATCATCCGGGTGCACCGCCAGATTCCAATGTTTCTGGGTCCTGACCGATCGCGGCGGCAACCATGGAAGGATTGACAGCATTAACGTCGCGCCGATGGCGAGTAGCCAGGTCCGGCCCGGTCCCCAGCCGTCAATCAGCGCGTAGGCAGGCAGGTAGAACCAGTCGAAACCCACTGTTGCGGGCATGGTGGACATGTCGGCCGGCGCCAGGCTGACCGCCGGTTTGATGAGGGACAGGGCGGTCATCATTATCAGGATTCCGATCATCAGCGCGCGCGGCGGGTTGGTGCGCGCGCCCGGAACCCGCTGGGTATGAATCCAAAGCACCGCAAGCATGGTGAGCGGCAGCCCGATATGGATAAAAGACAGCAACGAAAACAGCCGGTCGCTGACATTCGCGTTGGAAATGAAATTGCGCGTCATGGCGCCGCCAATGACCGGCAGCACGTCGAACCACTCGGTGGTCACGGTCACGACGAATTGCGAGAGCCGGTCCCAAGGCAACATGTACCCGTTCACGCCCGAAGCATAGGCGAGCCACAGCAGCAGCACCCCCGAGACCCACGAGAACCAGCGAAAACCGCGGTGGCGGTCGAATGTGAAGTGACGAATGAGATGCAACACCATGCCCAGCACCAGTCCGTCCGAGGCGTATCGATGTACGCTGCGCATCACCCCGCCGATGTAGCGCTGGCCGTGGGTCAGTGCTTCCACGGAGGCATAGGCGTTGATGACACTGGTCTCAAAAAAGGCGTACAGGTAGAGCCCGGTGGCGATCACGATCCACAGCAGGAAATAGGAAATCGCGCCGAGGTAGTAAAAAGGGTTCAGGCGCTCGCCGAAAAGCGCGTTGAAAATTCGCTCGACCGCAAGGAACGCATGTTGCGCAATGGTTTGAATGGCGTTAAGCAAAGTAGAGCCTGATCGCTGACCTTGAATGCGGCCGACAGACCATGCTAGCGCGCGAGGGAATCAAGGAGATGATCTATATCAAGCCCGCTCAAGCGCGAACCTCCGTTTTCCTGGGTTTTGCCCGCTGCAGCGTGCGGCGCGCAAGCCATCGCGCCCGCCACTCGGCGAGAAAAAACCAGAGCATCGCCAGCGCAAAGGTAACGCCGCCGGCCACCTCTATCAGCAAGTCGTACTTGAGCCGGTATTTGCCGGTCTTCGGGTCATACACCGTGCACAGGATGCGTACGCGGTCGATAAGGTCATCGAGCTTCAGTTGTTGCGCGACCGGCGCGTTGCGCATCAACTGCTGCAGGGGTTCGCCCAGCGAATCGGCATTGAGTTCCTCGCCGTAGATCTGGCGATAGATACGTCCTTCGGCGTCGAGCAGGGTCACCTGCAGGATGTGATCGAAACCGGCCGGCGTCGCGGTAAAGCTGAAGCCGAACTCGCTTGCCAACGCCTCGACGTTGGACGCGTGCGGGCTCAGGAACTCCCAATTTGGCTGGCTGATGCGGTGCTGGCGGGCAAAAGCCTTGAGCGCCTGCGGCGTATCGCCGGGTTGATTGAAGCCGATGCTGACAATGTTGTATTGATTGGTGCCGAACACATCGCGCCCGGCTTCGACAGCGCTTTGCAGCGACTTCGTCGTTAGCGGACAAACTTGAAAACAGGCCGTGTACATGAAGCTCACCAACAGCGGCTTGCCACGATAACTCGAGAAGCGAACGGGGCGGCCTTCCCGGTCCAGCAGAGTGAAGTCGGCGACCTTGCGGCCGATTGCCGCCTGACTGGTACGCAAAGTCAAAGCGGGATCGAGTCCGACACTGGTCACCGGTGGTGCAGTGCTGGTTGCTGTTCGGTCCGGTGCGTCGGCAGTGGCATGAGTGATTGACGCGGCCACGATCAGGGCGGCCGCGATGGTGGCGCGCACCCAGGTGGGTGGGGGCAAACAGGATTGCCGGCCGGTGACGAAAGAACTCGTGGCCATGCCGGACTCGTTGCGCCCTCAGCGCAGCAAGCTGTCGATTGTCGCCGCAGCGAGCAGCAGGCTCAACTGAACCAGCGACGCAAAAAACGCGCTCATTGCCGTCTTGCGCGATGGCGCCTGTGCCAGCCGCCTGGCTTTATAGACGAAATGCCCGCCACCGCTGAGCGCGCCCGCAAAATAAATCCAGCCGGCGCCGAACAATACGGGCAACAAAGCGGTTATGGCGAGCGCGATGGTGCTCCAGTAAACGATGCGCGCGGCGCGCGCGGTACCCACGACCACCGGCAACATCGGCACGCCGGCCGCTTCATATTCCGCCTGGTTGGCGATGGCAAGGCTCCAGAAATGGGGCGGTGTCCACATAAAAAGCACGGCGGCCAGCAGCCAGGGATGCGGGCCGAGGGCGGGGTCTACCGCGGCTGCGCCGGCCAGCACGGCAAAACTGCCGGCCAGCCCGCCGACAACAATGTTGAGCCAGCTGCGGCGCTTCAACCAAACCGTGTAGACGATCGCATAGAAGAAAGCGCCGAGGAAAACAAATGCCGCCGCAAGCGGATTCAGTACCAGGCCGGCCGTTCCCACCGCGACCACGAGCAGCAGCGCAAATAGCGCCAGCCAGGCAGGTGAATGCGGCAGCGCGCCGGTGACAAACGCCCGGCCGCGGGTACGCGCCATCAGGCGATCGCCGGCGTATTCATGGTACTGGTTGAAAGCCCCCGCGCTCGCCGACGAAACCAGCACCGCGAGGGCCAATACCAGCAACTTCGACAGATCCAATGCCTGCCCCGGCGTCACCGCCACTCCGGCCAGCGCCGTGATCATGATCATGAACCCGATGCGCAGTTTGAACAGGCTGAGCACATCGCGAACGACAAGCAGTGCGGGAACGGCGGTTACCGGCTTTGCGTTCAGCATTGTGTTCATGGGCATGGTCCTCCTGGCGACAGGTCGAGTTCGGCGCGGGCAATTGAACGGGGCTTCATTGGTGCGCTAGCTCAGTCCCCAAACCTGGGACAGGTACTTCCAGTTGATGAAGTAATAGAGAACAAACGAGACCAGGAATACCATCGCCAGGACAAACGTGCCGGGCGCCGCAAAGCCCGCGGAGCCGTACGATTGCGCGACCAGCGTGGGCGCGGTCGGCGGGATCGGCGTAAAGCGGGCACTCACCGAACCGGTGTCAAGCTTCTTGCCCCACAACAGTGAGCCGACCGTGATGTATATGTAGATAGCACCGCCGGCGATGGCGGCGATACCTGCCACCCCAACCAGCCCCATCATCAGGTAGGCCGCGCCCGGCCACTCATACGCCATGGCGGCGCCGCTGAACGCCATATCCCAGTGGCGGCGCGATACGCCGAGCGTGCCCGCGCCCATCATGACCAGGCAGAAGAAATACATCGACAGGCCGAACAGATAAGGCTGCGCTTTGGCCAGGCCGGGATTGATCATTTCGCGCCGGAACAGCACCGGAATCAGGAAATAGGTCAGCGCCATGAACGACAGGGTGGTGCCGATCACCACCGTGGCGTGGAAATGTCCCGGCACGTAAATGGTGTTGTGGATGATCATGTTGAGTTGTTCGGTGCCCATCATCACGCCGGAGATGCCGCCGAGGAAGCCGAAGCCGATCAGCGAAATGAACATGCCCGAGAACACCGGATTGCCCCAAGGCGCCTTGCGCAGCCATTCGAACAAACCGTTGTTGAAGCCCTTTTGCCGCTGGGCAACTTCGATGGCGCCCGGAATCGTCAAGCCATGGATCATCGACGCCAGCACGGCGAAGTACATGAAATAGCTGGTATTGACGACCTTCCACGCGGTACTGACGCCCGGATCGGCCAGCAAGTGATGCGCGCTTGCCAGTTGCAGGAACAGGATATAAAGGAGGAACGCGCCGCGGCTGACGCGCTCGGACATCGGCTTGGCGCCAAAGGCGATGGCGGCAACCGCGTACCAGATCGAGATATGGGCGGCGACATTGATCTGCTGCGAGGAGTGGCCGAACGCCCACCAGATGGTGCGATAGATCAGCGCGTCAACATGCTGGATCACACCCACCGACATCAGGAACGTGGGGATCAGGATGATGGCGCCGGAAGTGATGGTGAATACCGCGATGATGGCGGCGGTAATGGCGCCGAAGGTCACCAGCGGCACCGATCCCTGGTATGTCTTGTCGCGCTTGGCGATCACCAGCGTGCCGAAAAAGACGAAGCACGCAATCAGCGCGCCGACGGCAAACAGGATCAGCCCCAGGTAGAAAGCCGGCGCGGCCATCATCGGCACGTACGACGTCATCATCACGCTGGAACCGCCCTGGAACACGGCGACGTTATTCATCACCGCCCCGATCAGCATCAGCGCAAAGGCGAGCCAGGCCAATTTCGGCGTGGCGATTCGACAACGCAGCAATGTCGAGGAACAGAAATACAGGACCGCGACTTCAAAGAAGATGATCCAGAAGATCAGCATGTCGATGCCATGCGCGGTCAGCACCATGTAAAAGGTGTCGGCCGCCAGCCAGTGAATGGTCGGCCAGCGCGTGAGTACCACGCCGATCGCGAGGATGCCGCCGACCAGCAGCACAACCACGGCCGTGACGGCATTCACCATCATCAGTTTTTCGGCCTGCGATTCGAATTGCAGCCCGGAGCGGGGGCAGGTACGGTAGGTGGTGGCGGTCATCGGC
>JANNGY010000170.1:0-4263 GCA_031404095.1 Betaproteobacteria bacterium
CAATTTCCGCGACAAATGTGAACGGGACTGCCACGCAAATCGTCACACTGAGTGTGAGCGGCACGTAAATGGAATACATTTTCAGATGATAAAAATTGCGGGGCTTGCGATGTAGCATTCTGCCGGGAATGTAGCATTTCAAGTCCCATTCGCAGACCTTACAAGGACATCAAAGGCGGCGCCGTCTGCGTGCGTTCGTGTCCGACCGGTGCCGCGCTGCGGGTATCGCCGGAGAAATTCCTCGCGTACACGTCGGAAAACTAGCCTGGCCCAGCCGCGGCCGGGATGGGTGCACTCGACTTCGCCGCTATTCGCACCAGGTTGATGCCGGCATCATCTCTGCCGCAGTCGTTGCGCAGTCCAGCCCATGATTTCAGCGCTCTGTCAGAATCGCCATTGCAATTTTGATCATTTCGATTACACTCGCGCACCATTGCGTCACTGCCCGCGATAACGACCGCCAGCCACATAAGAACACATGTCATGAAAATAAATCATTGGATGGCGATTTGTATCCTGGCCGCATGGCTGCCGGCGGTCCATGGACAGACCACTGAGGAGCGCAGAAATCCGCCGCTGACCGCCACCGCGTTCCTGCCCGGCGAGACCATCAAACTCGACGGCAGGCTCGACGACGCGGTCTGGAAACGCATCAAGCCGATGACGGAATTCTACGAGTACCGTCCGCGTGATGCGATTCCCGCCAAGTACCCGACCGAAGCCCGCATCGCCTACGACAAGCACGCGCTCTATCTCGGCCTGACCGCGCACGACGCGGCTCCGGAGCTGATCGACGCTCCGCTGGTGCGCCGCGACCAGGTGTCCGGGACCCAGGACCTGTTCGCGATCCACATTGATCCGGTGGGCACGCGCAAGTTTGCACAGATCTTCCGTTTCAATGCCGCCGGCGCCATCGGCGACGGCCTGTTCAACGAAGACACCACTTCCGAGGACTTCTCGCCCGACTTCGAGTTCGAGGTGCGCACGGCGCGTAGCGCAAGCGGCTGGACCGCCGAGCTGCGCATCCCGTTTTCCACCCTGCGCTATTCGGATCCGCCGTCCGCAACCTGGAGCATCCAGATCGTGCGTGGCATCTCCCGCGACCAGCAGTACCGCCTCGCCAACGGGCGCATTCCGCGCGACTCGAATTGTTTCCTCTGCTACGCGCAGACGCTCGAGGGGATGAAGGATCTGCCGGCCGGCATCGAGTTCACCGTCACCCCGCAGGTGACCTTGCGACACACCACCGACCAGACCAACAATGGCCCGCGCCTGAAACAAAGCGAATTTGTCGCTGGTGTCGATGTCAAGTTTCGCCCGCGGCCCGATATGGTGTTCGATGCCACCATCAATCCAGATTTCTCGCAGGTGGAACTGGATACGCCGCAACTGGCGAGCAACGCCCAGTTCGCGCTGTTCTTCCCCGAAAAGCGGCCGTTCTTCCTCGAAGGCGCGGACATCTTTTCGTCGCCGTTCAACGGCGCCATCTATACCCGATCCATCAACGACCCGGCGTGGGGCGCGCGCCTGACGCAGCGCAATGACGGCAACGATTTCACGTTGCTCACGGCACGCGACGACGGCAATGGCCTGATCCTCCTGCCCGGCCCGCTGACCACCGAGTACGCCAGCCAGTTGACCAAATCGCAGGCGACCATCGGCCGCGTCCGCACCCATCGCGGCGACTGGTCGATCGGCGGGCTGGTGACCGATCGCACCTACGAAGCTGCGCCGGGTCTGCCGGCCGCGTACAACCGCGTCGCCGGCGTCGATTTTGTGTGGCGGCCGGTCGGCGAGATGCGCGTGCGTGGGCAGGTATTGGGCAGCTTTACCCACGACCCGCGCAATCCGCGCGAGCCGGGCACGCCAGACAACGATGTCGCGGCGCTGGTCGATTACAACTACCGCGATCCAAAGTGGGGATTCTCCGGCGGCGTCGAACAGGTCGGCCGCGGTTTTCGCGCCGACAACGGGTTCTTCAGCCAGGCCGGCTATACCAACGTCTACCAGGAGTTTCAGCGCAAGTGGACGCAGGTCGGGATATTTCACGAAGTCTCGCCCTTCCTCAATATGGGCCGTAAGGTGGACGACGAAGGCCGCCTGCTCTACCAGCAAGCGGTGCCCGGTGTTTTCCTCGCCACCGCCAAGAACACCAACATCGGCATCGAGTGGCGGCCGAATACCCGCGTGCGATTCGTCAATGAGGGCGACACCCTGAAGCGCGACCAGTTCTTCATGTTTGTCGAATCCTCGCCGGGCACCTGGCTATCGCGTTTCTTCGTCGAGACCGCCATCGGCGACCGTGCCGATGTCACCGCCAATCTCATCCGCCGCGGCTATTTCATCGGCGCCAACGCCACGCTCCGAATCTCCGACCGGTTCGAGATCGAGCCGCGCATCGATGAATCGGCGATGGGACCCGAGATCCTCTCCACCGGCAGCAATGTCGCGCTGCGCGAGCGCGCGGTGCAGATTACCGCCGTCTACCACTTCACCGCCCGCGACAACCTGCGCCTGATCGGGCAATACAACAGCACCAAGCGCCAGGCCGCGTTCTACACCACACCGGTCAGCGCCAACCAGACCACCGAGACCGTGTCGCTGGTCTATGGCCATTTGCGCAGCCTTGGTACCAGCGTCTACGTCGGCGCCACCACCTCGCGCAACATCGACACCAGCGCCGCATACCAGCGCCGCCAGAACGAGGTGTTCATCAAGGTGTCATGGTCGTTCGATGTGGCGGCGCTGATTTTGTAGCGCGACGTGGTATCTGGTGACACCGCTCCCGCTGGGTGGCGCGCAGGTATTTAGCGACACCTAAACTATTTGGCCTTCCCGCGCATACGTACAAGCGCCAACTTACTGCGCTTCCGGCCGAGTAAACACTGTCATCCTGAGCGAAGCGAAGGATCTCGTCACCGTTACCAGATCCTTCGCTTCTCTCAGGATGACAACATTATCGTATTGAAAATGAAACACGAACGCGCGAAAGTGCGCGTGCAGGAATCCATGCTCATTTGAAATTGATCCGCGGTGAAGCGACAGGGCATTTCGCCTCCCGGGCACAACACTCAAGCACTGGCGCGGCGTTTCGGGCATAAATGCGCCAGTCGGCAAGATGGATGCGGACTTTGCACTCTCAACGTGTGTGAAAGTCGATGTCGAAGTGGTGGCAGACGCACATGGCACTCTGGAAAGCACATGATGTCCTGGAAAGCGGATTGCAGGATGGATTGCGCGCAGCGCTACCCGTCGGTCTTTCGGGCGGACGGGATTGGTAACGCTGCCAACGCCGCGCCGCATCAGCTCCGCTGAGATAAATGTCACAATGCGCATTCCGCATCGACTGACCCACGCCATGTTCACCAAGCTATTCAACAAAGATGAAACCCCCGCCAAGGACAATGGCACACCACCAGTAGCCGCTACGCCGCCGCCCGACAAGGGCCCCTGGCAGGCACAGTTGCTGGCGGCCGCCGGCGACGACGAGGCCTTGCTGGCGGTGGCCAAATCGGCGCCGTTCATCGACATCAAGCATGCCGCGGTACAAGGGCTCACGAGCGAAGAGGCGCTGAAACGCGCGGAACGCGAATTTCGCCAGCACGACCGGCGCGTGCATCGCGAAGCCAAGCAGCGCCTGGAAAGCAAAGTGGCTGAGCGCGAAGCGCGCGCGCAAGCGACCCTGCTGATCGAGGGCGCGGCGCTGCTGGTGCAGGAGGCGAGCATTCCGGCAAACCGGCTGGTGGAACTCGATCATGCCTGGCACGCCTTGAATGGCGCGCTGCTGGACCCAGCGCAGCATGCGGCCTATGCCGCGGTCTGGACCCAACTCACCACGCTGACGCGAGAGCGCGGCGACCAGCAGCTCTGGGCCAAACGCTGGCTGGTCGAGGCCAATCGTGCGCTGATTCAATTCCATACGGTGTGCACCCAGGTGGCGCGCGATGAACGGGAACACGCGGAACTGACCGCCGCCGCGCGTGCGGTCGAGGAATCGCTGTCCAACTCCCTCGCCGCCGGCGCCGCCGCCACGCCGGTTGCGGCGGTTGCGAACATGCAGGCGAGCTTGCGCGAGGCGCTGCAACTCGCCGCCGAGGTCGAGGCACGCCTGACCTTCCTCGCCGATCTGCCGCCGGCCACCGACGGCACCCAGGTGGCGCGCTGGCAGGCGCTGGCAATCGGCGACGCGCTGGTCGCCGCTGCGCTCAACGCCCGCTTCGAGCAATGGCTGCGCGAACAGACCGATGCCCGCCAGGCGCATTC
>JANNGY010000171.1:0-2191 GCA_031404095.1 Betaproteobacteria bacterium
CAGCCCTGACTCGCCGGCGATGGCAGCGGTCACAGCATCGGCGATGTTGCCGTTTCCATGCAGTTCGGGTTGGTCTCATACGAGGTTCCCGGCGCCACGCCAAAAAAGCCCGCTTCCGGGTTGATCGCGACCAGCCTGGCCGTCCCGGATTTCTCGTCAACAACGGGCTTGATCCAGGCGATATCGTCGCCGACCGTAGTGACTTCCCAGCCTTGCTGCTTGAACGAGGCTGGCGGGATCAGCATCGCGAAGTTCGTCTTGCCGCAGGCGGAGGGGAACGCCGCTGTTACATAGTGTTTCTTGCCGCCGGGCGTCTTCACCCCGAGGATCAGCATGTGTTCCGCGAGCCAGCCCTGCTGCCTGCCCATAAATGAGGCGATGCGCAGCGCAAAACACTTCTTGCCCAGCAGCGCATTGCCGCCATAGCCGGAACCGTAGGACCAGATCTCGTGGGTCTCGGGAAAATGCACGATGTACTTGTGGTCCTTGTTGCATGGCCATGACACATCCCGCTGCCCGGCCGCGAGCGGCGCGCCCACCGAATGCAGCGCCGGCACGAACGCACCGCGTTCACCGAGCGCATCCAGGACCTTGCTGCCCATGCGTGTCATCAGTTTCATGTTGACGGCCACGTACGGGGAATCGGAGAGTTCCACGCCAATGTGCGAAATGTGGGAGCCCAGCGGGCCCATGCTGAAGGGCACCACGTACATGGTGCGGCCCTGCATGCAGCCGCTGAAGAGTTTGCCCAGGGTTGCTTTCATCTCGGCAGGCGCCACCCAGTTGTTGGTGGGGCCGGCGTCGGATTGCTTCTCCGAGCAGATGAACGTGCGGTCTTCCACCCGCGCCACATCGGTCGGGTCGGAAAGCGCCAGGTAAGAGTTGGGACGAAGTTTCTCGTTCAGCCGGGTAAGGGTTCCCGCCGCGACCAGTTCGGCGCAAAGGCGATCGTATTCTTCGTTGGAGCCATCGCACCAGTAAATGCGCGCAGGGCGGGTGAGTTCGGCGATTTCCTCAACCCATGCCAGCAGTTTTGCGTGTCGAGTGGGCGCCTCGTTCAAATGAACGGGTTTGGCTTGGGCGTGCATACCAAATTCTCCTGAAAAAAAGCGGGCCGGGCGGAATGCAATCTGCGGTGCATTTCCGTACATCACAGAGGGGATTATCCCACGACCGCCAGTGTCATTCGAACGTCACATGAGTGTGATAGCGGTCGCCGTGGCGGTTGACGGCGCTACTGCTGTGGCGCGTCTCTGAAACATTACTACATCGGTCGTGATGGCCAGGTCACAGCGCTCACCACGCGGCGACCCAGTTCGGCGCGGGTCCGCTCTGGCCGCTTCTGCATTTGGTGCAATGTCAGGTTCACGTCACGGCATTGGCCGGCATTGCGGCAGCCCTTTGCGCCTGTAGTTTTAAGTACAAATGTCCGGTTGCAAGAAAGTATTACTTGAATCCTGAAAATTCCCATTTATGCAACAGCCGCCGATGTGGAATCGCAATCGCAGGAACCTGAACAGCTCTGCTTAACCCCGGGATTCAGCGGGCTGTTGTCCGTAACGCGCAAATTTTTCCAGGACAATCGCCATTTCTACCTCCGACAGGAGCGCGGGCTCACCAATCTGCAGTGCCTGCCAGTACATTCGCGCCAGCGTCTCAACTTCCACCGCCAGCGCCAGCGCCTTGTCCAGATCCGCACCGCAGGCGATCATGCCGTGATGAGATAGCAGGCAGGCTCTGCGCTCGTGTAGCGCGGTGAGCGCCAGGTCCGATAGTTCCTGCGTGCCGAAGGTGGCATACGGCGCGCAGCGGATGTCGCTTCCGCCGGCGGCAGCGACCATGTAATGGAATGACGGGATGTGGCGGTCCATGCAGGCGAGCGTGGTCGCATAAGTGGCGTGGGTATGGACGATGGCGTTCACGTCGGCGCGGGCAGCGTAGATATCGCGATGAAAGCGCCATTCCGAAGACGGCAGGGTGTTGCCCTCGTGCGTGCCATCCATGCACATCGCAACAATTTGTTCCGGGCGGGTTTTATCGTAGGGGATGCCTGTCGGCGTGACCAGGAAGCCCGGCCCGGTGCGCGCACTCACATTGCCCGACTTGCCGGTGTTGATGCCGAGCGCATTCATCTGCAGCGAGGTGCGGATGATCGCCTCTCGCAAGGTCTCGTCCGGGAAGTGCGGGGAGT
>JANNGY010000172.1:0-18495 GCA_031404095.1 Betaproteobacteria bacterium
AGATTCAGCAAACCGGCCTGGTAAAACTGCCACCCGAGCAGCAAAGGGTCGAGGCCCACGTCACGAAGAAGGCGCTCGATGGTCTTTACTTCATGATTGGCGAAGAGGAAAGAAAAATACGCAAGGACCCGGTCGGAACCGGCAGCGAGATTCTCAAGCGAGTATTTGGCGGATGAGAGACGGCGCGACGCCCTTTTGGCGGCGCCGCTTGACAACCGTGGCGCGCAATGCAATTAGAACTTATTCAAGTTCCGCGAGGCCTTTCGAGCGCTCAGCCGCAAACCGCCATTTCTGCATTCTGGAATGCGCCTCGTCGCGCGACATGCCGGGTCCGAACGTCCGGTCGATTGCCCAGAGGGCGGCAATCTCCGCGGGCGAGTCCCAGAAGCCGGTCGCGAGACCGGCGAGGTAGGCGGCGCCCAACGCCGTTGTTTCGGTGATTTTTGGCCTGACGACCTTTACGCCAATCAGGTCTGCCTGAAATTGCATCAGCAAGTTGTTGACCGTGGCGCCGCCGTCGACGCGCAGTTCTGACAGTGCAATGCCCGCGTCGTCCTGCATCGCCTCGGCCAATTCGGTACTTTGGTAGGCGATCGCATCCAGCGCGGCACGCGCAATGTGCGCGCGAGTACTTCCGCGCGTAAGGCCCAGTATCGCGCCGCGAGCCGTGGCATCCCAGTGTGGCGCACCGAGTCCGACAAAAGCCGGCACCAGGTAAACGCCACCGGAATCGGCAACCGATGCCGCCAGCGCCTCGATTTCCGCGGAATTGTCGATGACACCCAATCCGTCGCGCAGCCATTGTACGGCGGCCCCCCCGATGAACACGCTGCCTTCCAGTGCGTAATGCGTCTCGCGGCCAAATTTTTCCCCCAACTGCCAGGCGACGGTCGAAATCAATCTATGCCGCGAAACCACTGCCTGCGTGCCGGTATTCATGAGCATGAAGCAGCCGGTACCGTAGGTGTTTTTCACCATTCCCGGGCGATGACAGGCCTGGCCAAATAGCGCAGCCTGCTGATCGCCCGCCACGCCGGAAATCGGGATGCCGGCGGGAATGCCCTTGCAGGCAGTCTCGCCAATGACCTCGCTGGAACTGACGATTTGCGGCAGGACGCTGCGCGGAATGTCCAATCGCGTCAACAGTTCCTCGTCCCAATCAAGGCGGTGAATGTTGAATAGCAGGGTGCGGGACGCATTGGTGACGTCCGTGGCATGGACTTTGCCTGCGGTTAGATTCCAGATGAGCCAGCTATCAACCGTGCCAAATGCCAATTCACCGCGCGCCGCGCGTTCACGCGCGCGTGGAACGTGATCGAGCAACCATTTGAGCTTGGTGCCGGAAAAATAGGCATCGAGCACCAGTCCGGTCCTGGCGCGGATGATGGCTTCATGTCCCTGCGCTTTCATCGTTTCGCAGAGTGCGGCCGTGCGCCGATCCTGCCAGACAATAGCCGGCGCGACCGGTTCACCCGTGGCGCGATCCCAAAGCAGGGTGGTCTCGCGCTGGTTGGTGATGCCGATGGCGACGATTTCGGGCGCACCCTGAGTGCGGTGCGCAAGTCCGGCAATTGCCTCGGCAGCGACGGCCAATTGGGTTTGCCAGATTTCGCGGGCATCGTGCTCGACCCAACCGGGTTGCGGAAAATGCTGGGTGAATTCGCGCTGTGCCATCGACAGGACTTCGCCGGCATGATTGAACAGCAATGCCCGCGAACTGGTGGTGCCCTGATCCAGGGCGAGAATGGTCTTCATGATGCCGGAGGCGTCGATTCGACCGGCATCGCCAATGTCGCCGCGGGAGAACCTGGACCGTTGGAGAAAAGGTTCAGTGTCGCTGCATCTGGGGTCATGTCACAGGTCAAAGGTGGTTAGCACGATGTTTGCCGGGGCGAAGATGGGCTGACAGGTCAGGATTGAGTACTGTAAAATAATGCCATAACTAAAGTTGCTGTATTGTTGCGCTAGTATCCCGCATATCGGGTTGTCCAGAATTCGCAAAGGCACGCGGACAAGTGCGCGAGGACACGCAACAGCAGCATATCGCACTATTGTTTTACCGGAGACTACATGGGACTGCTCGACGACCTTAAAAAAGAGGCCGACACCCTCAAGAATCAGGAAGCGGAGCGTTCGCAATCCATCAAGGCGAACGCGGCCGCTGTTGATCGCGCGCTGCGAAAAACCTTCCAGTACATGTATGAATTGTTCCGCCAGTTGAATGTGGTGAAGCCGGCCTGCCCGCGCTCGTACGATCTGCTGACGGTTGGCAAGATCGATGGATTGACACAGGGCGATTACCGCATCGAATTCCGTACCTCACAGCGGGATAACAAAGAGCACTACGAGAATCTCTCCATCACTTTCAAGCGCAGCAAGCCCGAGCAGCTGACCGTAAAACGCGAAGCAGAGAATATCGAGCGATTTCGCGACCTGCTGTGGCAAAACAACATGCGCTTCACTTCCGAGCCGTTTCGCAATGAACGCCGGGTGATCATCATGGAGGTGTTCAAGATAAACTGCGACGTCATCTGCGGCGCCGATATCGTCGGCGATTACGATAGCGGCGCGATAAGATTCAAGCTCAAGAACGTTGAGGATTTCGGACCCACGGTGTACACGCTGGAACCGGATACCGTCAATGACCAATCGCTGGAAGAACTGGCCAAGTTGTTCATCGGCAAGGAATCCGGCTTCAAGAATTTCAATCGTCGTCCTGCGTTCAACCCGAGTGCGACCGGGCAGTTTGCGCGCACCCAGCCTAAGACACCGCAATACGTGGCCAATCCATCGCCGGCGCCGCGCGAAGAGGAAGAAAAGAAAAGTGGACTGTTCGGATCGCTGAAATCTGTTTTCAAGAAACCGCCGGAATAGGCGCGCCGCAATGCGGGTATCGCCGGAATGAAAAAAGCCGCGTCATTGACGCGGCTTTTTTTCCCTGAGGTCGTTGTTACCGCTTGCCCTGCAACGCGGCAATACGTTC
Organism: Betaproteobacteria bacterium; assembly: GCA_031404095.1. Classification (GTDB taxonomy): domain Bacteria; phylum Pseudomonadota; class Gammaproteobacteria; order Burkholderiales; family Usitatibacteraceae; genus UKL13-2. The sequence continues at coordinate 2,984 of JANNGY010000172.1, forward strand.
CTCGATCGGCGGATGCGTCGCCCGCAGCGCCATGATTCCGCTTTTGTCACTGATGCCCGATGCGGCCATGCTCTTCGGCAACTCGCCGGCTTCCAGGCCGCCGAGTCGCGCCAGCGCCTTCATCATCGGCTGCGGCGTGCCCATCAGCGAGGCGGCGCCGGCGTCCGCGCGGAATTCACGCTGCCGCGAAAACCAGGCGACGATGAACGACGCCAGGAATCCAAACAGGATCTGGCAGGCAATATCGGTCACGTAGTAACCGATCCCCGGTCCGCCGCGATCATTCTTCAGCACCACGCGATCGACAAAGTAGCCCACCACCTTGGAAAGGAAAACGACAAAGGTATTTACCACGCCCTGGATCAGGGTGAGCGTGACCATATCGCCATTGACGACATGCGCGACTTCGTGGGCCAGCACCGCTTCCACTTCTTCCTTCGTCATCGATTCAAGCAGGCCGGTCGACACCGCGACCAGCGATGAGTTCTTGAAGGCGCCGGTGGCAAACGCGTTTGGCTCACCTTCGTATACCGCGACTTCGGGCATGCCGATATTCGCCTTGTTGGCCAGGCGGCGGACGACCTCAACCAGCCAGCGCTCGGTTTCGTTCTGCGGGGCTTCAATGACGCGCGCGCCGGTGCTCCATTTCGCCATTGGTTTGGAGATCAGCAACGAGAATATGGCGCCGGTGAAGCCAACCACCGCGGAGAACGCGAGCAGCATCGGCAGGTTCAGGCCGTTGGCGGTGAGAAACCGGTTGACGCCCAGCAAACTGGTCACGACACCCAGCACCAGCATGACGGCCAGGTTAGTAATCAGGAACAGGAAAACACGTTTCATGTATCAGTCTCCGTTGGGAAGAAATGGCAGCGCGCGAATTGTACCCTGTGGCAAGTATGCCCAAGACTTGCGGCTACGATTTCAGCAAGATCGGGGCGCCCTTGCAAAATTCAACTGCCGCCGACTTTGATTTCAAAGCGCCGAAGTGAGATCGGCACTCACTTAGGGGGCAAATTCGGCGGAAAGTTTCCTTCACCCGCTTGCTTCACCTGCCGGCGCACACGGTCGGCGAAGACCCCGCCGCCGATCAGGACTGCGGCGATGCTCCAGAAAACCGGCCCCATCCCCAATGCCGCCCCGACGGCGCCGAAGATCAGCGGCATCACCGTCTGGCTGCCATTGATGAGCGTGGTGCGCAACCCGAGCGCTTCCCCGGCGCGGCCGGGAGGCGCTGCTTCGTGAAGCAGCGCCAGGATCATCGGCTGCGGCGCGCCGAGTCCGAGGCCGAGCAGAAACATCAACGCCATCATCGCCCCGACACTGGTTGCGAAGGCAAGCGCAAAGAAACTCACACCGGCGATCAACAGCGACGCGACCAGCATCGACCAGGGCTTTACGCGAGTGACAAAAAACGGCGTTGCCAGGCGCACCGTGAAAGTGGCGGCGGCAAACGTGCCCATGACAATGCCGATTTGCGAGGCAGTCAATCCGATGCGGATTCCGTGGACGGGAATGGCGAAGCCGTAGACATCCCAGGCGACGGTCAGGATAGCCATGGTGACGAACAATCGTCGCATATGCGCATCGCGCAACAGATCAAACACATCGCCCGCGTTGACACCAAGAGGCCTCGGCCTGGGCACCGGCAGCGGGACCATCTTGAGCGCGAATGCCAGTATTGGCAGCACCGTAAATGCCGCCAACAGAAGGAAGGTGGCACGGTGCCCGAAGTTGTCGATACCGACCCCGGAAAGCACCGGGGCAATGAACGCCGAGGTGGAAAATCCCAGTGCGACATAACTGAAATTCACGGCCCGATCCTCCGGTGGAGATAGTTCGCCCACCGCGTGGTAGGCGGCCACGTTAATCAGCATGAAGGCAACCCCGACCACGACACTGGTCACGTAGAGCACCGTCAGCCCGGGAAAGAGGAACGGCAACACGGTGCCGATACCGACGGTCGCCGAGCCGATCAGCATCGGTTTGTCCATTCCCGCGCGGTCAATCCAGCGGCCCGCCGAAACGGAAAGAAATGCCGGTAATAGTGCGTACATCGCCACCAGCACGCCGACGGTCAGCGCGGAGGCGTCCTGATGGATCGCATAGAGCGTGACGGTGACACGACTGCCGTTGAAGGCAACGTGATTGAGCACCATGAGAATAATGATGAGGGGCAGTGGTCGCATCATCAGCGGGTTGGCAACACGATAATTGCGCGCAAGATTCGGGCCTATGTTTTCTTCCGGGCCATCACCATCGCAACCCCGAGGGAAGTAATGATAATGCCGGCAATCGAAATTGACGTTGGCACCACGCCAAAGGCCAGATACTCCATCGCGACGGCGAAAATCGGCGGCAGGTACATCATGCTGGTGACGCGTGTCGCTTCGCCGCGGCGCATCAGCGTGTGCAATGCGTTTACGCCGAGTATCGACGCCAGCACCACCAGGAACACGATCGAGCCCAGCAGCGGCCAGCTCCAGATGACGCGTCCACCTTCAAAGGCAAAACTCAGCGGAACCAGCACCAGCAGCGACGCGGCGAACTGGATCAGCGCACCGCTGCGCAGATCCACGGCCGGGCAAAACCGCCGCTGGTAGAGTGTGCCGACGGTCAGCGCCACGAGCCCGGTGGCAACCGCCACCAGACTGCCTGCCGTCACGGCGCGTATGTCAATCTTGTGCCAGACGATCAGCGCAACGCCGGCAAATCCCAAGGCAATTCCGAGCCACTGCCGGCCCGACGGCCGTTCACCGAACCAGCCAATCGCAATGATGGCCGTGGCAAGCGGCTGCAGCGCCAGAATCACCGCTGCGATACCGGCCGACATGCCGAGGTATTGGGCGTAGTGGCTGCCGGACAGATGGATGGCGTGCATCAGCAATCCGGCAACAATCACATGCAGCCATTCGCGATGGCTTTGCGGCCACGCCGGTTTCAGCCACATCACCAGCGGAATGAGGCACAACAGTCCGAAGGCAAATCGCAGTGAGAGAAAGGTGAATGGCGCCGCATACTGGATGCCGATCTTGGTGGCAACGAAACCCGAACCCCAGACGATGACAAAGTACCAGGCAAGCAGGGCATCGGTACGATGAGACGCGGCGCGATTCACGGTCGCCGGTATGAGAAGAGCAAGCATCCGCGAGGCTTGCAGGGCAAAAATGCCCCGCAAGCCGCACCAGTGCTGGACTTCGGCCTGAGACCATTGGCATCAGTTGCGATTTTTTCGATCCTCGCGAATCAACTCGCTGCCCCGCTCGGCGATCATCAGCGTCGGGGAGTTGGTGTTCCCCGAGGTAATCGCCGGCATGATTGATGCATCGACGACCCGCAGTTGTTCGATGCCGTGCACACGCAATCGCGCATCGACGACCGCTTGCGGGTCGGACAACGGTCCCATCTTGCAGGTACCCACCGGATGGAAAATGGTCGTGCCGATATTGCCCGCGGCACTCACCAGGGCTTCGTCGCTTTCATACGAGGGTCCGGGCATGAATTCCTGCGGCTGGAATCGGCCCAGCGCGGTCGCTGCGGCAATCCGGCGATTCAGCCGGAGCGAATCAATGGCGACGCGCCGATCGCCTTCGGTCGACAGGTAATTCGGTTGAATCAGCGGATGTTGCAAGGGATCCGTGCCCTGAATGCGCACGAAGCCGCGACTCTCCGGGCGCAAATTGCACACGCTCGCGGTAAACGCGGGAAACGGATGCGGCGGGTCGCCAAACTTGTCGAGTGAAAGTGGCTGTACGTGAAATTCGATGTTGGCCGATGCGACGGCGGGATTCGACTTCGCAAACGCCCCGAGTTGCGAGGGCGCCATCGTCAGCGGACCGGTGCGAAACAGGGCATATTGCAATCCCATCCGCGCTTTGCCGATCCAGCTGTTGGCCTGCTCATTCAGGGTGCGGACACCACGTACCTTGAATGCCATGCGCAATTGCAGGTGATCCTGCAGGTTTTCGCCGACACCCGGCAGGATGTGCCGAACGTCGATGCCATGCCGTTGCAGCAATCTGCCCGGGCCGACACCGGAAAGTTGCAACAGTTGCGGGGAGTTGATCGCGCCAGAGGCGAGAATGGTTTCACACTGCGCGTCGGCGATGAACTCCTCGTTGTCCCGGATGAATTCGACGCCATGCGCGCGCCGCACGCCATCGCGCGTATTCATGACGATTTTCTTCACCAGCACATTGGTCAGCACCGTGAGGTTGGGGCGTTGCATCACCGGACGCAGGAACGCCTTGGACGTATTCCACCGGACGCCGGTGCGCTGGTTGACCTGGAAACGCGAGGAACCGAAGTTGTCGCCGCCATTGAAATCACTGACTTTGGGGATGCCGCATTGTCCGGCCGCATCGGCCCACGCGTTGAGGATCTTCCAGTCAAGCCGCTGCTCTTCCACCCGCCATTCGCCGCCCGCGCCGTGAATGGCGCTGGCGCCGCCAAAGTGATCTTCGCTGCGTTTGAATATGGGAAAAACGTCTGCCCACGACCAGCCCGGATTGCCAAGCGCTTCCCAGCCATCGTAGTCGCCTGATTGGCCGCGCAGGTACAACATCGCGTTGATCGACGAACAACCGCCAAGCACCTTGCCGCGGGCATAGAGGATTGACCGGCCATTCAGCCCCTCGCAGGGTTCGGTTCGATAACACCAGTCGGTGCGCGGATTGCCGATGCAGTACAGGTAACCCACCGGAATGTGAATCCAGATCCAGTCGTCCTTGCCGCCGGCCTCCAGCAGCAGCACTCGCACGTCGGGATCGGCCGACAGCCGATTGGCGAGCACGCAACCTGCGGTGCCGGCGCCAACGATGACGTAATCGTAAATCCCGCAGGATTTGGCCATGACTTGGTTCGAAGGCTTTCTTGGGATGTGCCGTTACAATAGTGCCACAAGCCAGGTCAGACAATAAATTGCGGCGCTTCATACGCATCTTTGGCGCGGGAGAAAGTGTTGGATATTGCCGGCACATTGAACAAGTGGTGGAATTCGCGGACATCGCAGAATGTCATGCTGCTGGCCGTCGCGGTCCTGATTTTTTCGTTTCTGCTGCGCGTGCCGACGTCTGATCAGGCCATCCTGGGTTTGCTGGAAAGGCTGTCTTTCGACCTGCAGATGAAGTTTCTGCGCGAGGCATATCCCCGGCCGGCAGTGGTCGAGCCGATCCTGATTGGCATCGATGAATCCGCCGAGGATGCCTTCGAGGAGCCCATTGCCATGTGGCACAAGCACTTTGCAAAATTGCTGGATGCCCTGTCGGTCGCCAAGCCGGCGCTGGTCGGAATGGACGTTGTCTTGCCGTCCCGCTCATTCGATCACATTCTTCCCGGGCTGGACTTTGCCTTCCTGAGGAGCCTGGCGAACATCAAGCAGAATGCGCCGTTTGTGGTGGTGCACACGTTTGACCGAACCGGCAAGCTCCTGCCCATTCATGCGACATTCCTCAAAGTTCTGCAGGACGAATCGTTTGCACTCGACCGTGTCCTGGAGGACCGGGACCGGGCAGCGCGGCGCTTCAATGAAATTGAGACGGTCGGTGAGGGGTCTTTGCCCGCCTTCTCGGGCCACATTGCGCGCCTGCTGGGAAAGAAAGCCGAGGCGGGATACATCGACTTCAGCATTGGTGGCACGTTCAACTTCGTGCCGATTCAGAAAGTACTTGCCTTGCATGCCGAAGGCAATATTGAGGAACTCAAGCGTCAGTTCGCCGGCAGGGTGATCCTGATCGGCTATGTGGTCGGCACCCAGGACCGTTGGCAGCTTCCGGTCGCGCTTTCGGAATGGGAACGAAATGCGCGGGGCGAGATGCAGTTGAACCAGCCCGGGGTCATCGTTCACCTGCAGACGCTGCGGAGCCTGCTGGGAGACGGCCTGATCAAGCCCATCCCCGAAGCACTGAAATGGCTGATTTGCGTGCTGATTCTGGGCTTTGTCTTCGTGCCATCCAATCGCTACACCTACTGGTTTGCGTTCCTGGTCGCGCCCTTGGTGTTTTTTTCGATTTCAGTGATCCTGATCACAGCGAAGTTGCTGATTCCCGCGGTAACGTTCCTCGTATTGTTGTGGATCGCGGTGATGGTGGGCGCGGTGGCTGACGGGACCCGGACTTTGCTGGAGAAGAATCGCTTCAAGCAGTCGTTTTCCGGCAGCGTGTCGCCGGCGGTGTTGCAGGAAATGCTGGCGGGCAATTTGTCCGCGGGCAAATCGGCGAAGACGGCGGATATTTGTGTCTTGTTCAGCGATATCCGCGGATTTACCGGTTTGTCGGAGTCGCTGTCGCCGGAGAGTGTGACCAACCTGCTGACGCGTTACTTCGATCGCATGGTGGCCTGCGTGCATCGCTACGACGGGACGATGGACAAGTTCATGGGTGACGGCATGATGGTGTTGTTTGGTGCGCCACGAAACGTCGGCAATCCGTGCATCAATGCGGTGAAATGCGGACTCGATATGGAGGACGCATTGACACAATTGAATGCGGAATTTGCCGCGGAAGGATTGCCGCACCTGGAAATTGGAATAGGCATAAACTACGGAAAAGCGGTGGTTGGCATCATCGGCTCGACCCAGCGTAACAACTACTCTGCCATTGGTGACGCGGTCAATGTGGCGTCGCGCGTGGAGGGGTTGACCAAGCGGCTGGGTGCGCCAATTGTACTGACCGATTCCTTGAAGGAGCAGTTGGGTGACGCCTTTGAACTGATTGACTTTGGTGAGCAGGCGATTCGCGGGCATAGCGCAATGCGGCTTTGGGGCGTGCGCGCCACGGATTCCGCGACAAAAGCCGGTTTGCTGCCATCGGCCGTGGTGCAACAGCAGGTTTGAAAGTGATTTTTCGGGAGACGAAGATGAAGACAAAATTACTCTTTTCTGCAATCAGCCTGTCGATGGCGGCACTTTCCGCACAGGCACAGACCGGCATCGCCTTTATCACCGACGTCAAGGGTGAGGCCGGTCTGGATACCGGCAAGGCATCATTGATGGCTGAGATCAAGAAAGGTGCGCGCATCAACTGCACCCGTGAGTGCGCCGTGGGTGTGATGTACCTACTCTCGGGCAAGGAGTATTTGCTCAAGGGCCCGGGTGATTTCCTGGTGGGCGATAGCGAAGTGACCGCCAAGATCGGTCCGCCGCCTACCGTGCGTGAAACGAAATGGAAAGTGTCTTCGCAAGTCGTTGCACAGGCTTCGCAGACCTCAAGCGCCTCGATCCGCATGCGCAGCCTGGGATCGGCCAAAGCGGAGATTGCGTTGCCCGCTGAGAGATTGATCTATCCCCGGGACACCAAGGTCGCGACACTTCAGCCGGCGTTTCGCTGGACCTCGGCCAGTGGCAAGGGGCCATTTGAATTTGAGTTGAAGGCCAGCGGCAGCGCCAAACCGGTTTACAAAGCCAAGGCCGGAACGATGAACCTGAACCTTCCCGGCAACGTCAAATTGCAGCCGGACGTGGAATACAGCTGGGCAGTCAAGTCCGCGGCGGCCGACGTCGGCATGACCAGTTTCAAGACTCTTCCGGCACATGCAATTGACCTGGCGCAGAAGCGCAAACCGGAAGACAAGGCAGCTTTTTCAGATTGGCTGCTCTACGCGCTGACCTTGAAGGAAGTGGGTGCCGATCAGGATGCGGGTGAAGTATGGGCAAGGCTTGCCAAAGACAGACCGGATTTGCCGGAACTCGCCGCACTCGCCAGGTAAGCCCGAAGGGTCCTTCAAAAGGCGGCGGCCCGACAGTGTCGGTGTGCCGTCTTTTGCTTTTAATCGGCCTGAATTCGCGGATTCACGGGCGTGCGGCGGTTTTTGAGCAATAATCGAGGAAAACACACAGGCCGCTATGCGCGCAATTTTTTCAAAACTGGATTTGTCGGCATGCAGTCGCCCGGCCTTGCTCCTGGCGTTGCTGGTGGTCGGCTTCCTTTCGCCGCCGGCCTCCGCCTACGATGACCGTGTGGCGCTGGTGATCGGCAATGACACCTATCCGACCGAACCGCTGAAAAATGCCGTCAATGATGCCCGGGCCATGCAGAAGGCCTTGCAGGATCTCGGTTTCAAGGTCGTGTTCAAGCCGAATGCCGATATCCAGACCATGCGTGCGGCAGCCGTTGAATTCGCCAAGCAGATGGATGGCGCCTCGGCGGCGGTCTTCTACTATGCCGGGCACGGCGTCCAGTACAGCAACCGGAATTTCCTGATTCCCGTTGATGCCAAGTTGCAGGCCGAGCAGGAAATCGCTTTTTTCACGCTGGACGTCAACCAGATTCTCGAAAGCATGGAGGATGCGAAGGTACGCCACAAGTTCATCATTCTCGATGCCTGCCGTAACAATCCGTTTCGGAACCTGAATGTGTCCAGCGGCCTCGCCAAGAGCGCTAGGGTTCCCCCGGGCACGCTGATCTCGTTTGCGGCCGCGGCAGGTGCGGTTGCCTTGGACGGCGACGACGAGAACGGCCTCTATACCAAACACCTGATCCGGGAAATTCGCAATCCCGGCGTGACGGCCAACGCGGTGTTCGACAAGGTCGGGTCCAGCGTCGCGGATGAGAGCAAGAGCCGGCAACACCCCGAGAACCAGTCCACTGCCTCGCCGCGCGGCGCTTTCTTTTTTGCCGAGCGCGGCGCAATTGTCGCCAGCGCGGCAAACAGCGGCTTGTCCGGCGATACCGCCGCACTGGTTGATCGCGACTACTGGAATGACATCAAGGGCAGCAAGAAGATTGTCGACTTTCAAGCCTATCTTCAGCAGTTTCCTTCCGGCCTCTTTGCAAGCCGTGCACGCAGCCGCATAGACGATATCAAGCAGGAATTGTCGCAACAGCAGGTCGCCGCGGCACCGCTTTCCAGCGCCGCCGCGGCGTCCGTGCCGGTCCTCGTCGCCGACAAGTCCCCGGAGCCGGCTGCCAGGCCGGCGGTGGTTGCGCCTTCGCCCGTGGTGAGACCCTCCGAGCAACCGGTCCCGGTAAAACAGGCGCCTCCACCTGCTGCGGAATCGGCCGTGCGATTGGCTTCTGCCCCCGCGGCGACGCAAACCAGCGAGGTGCGCAGCCTGGAAGCGAGGCCGCCGATGCCGACGCCAGCAGCAACAACACTCGCGCCAGCATCAGCGCCCGCCTCGATACCGCCAACCGCCACCGCCCCGGATTCCAATCAAGTGGCGGCGCTTTCCCCGGAGCAGAAATCGTCGCTGCCACAAGTACCCGCATTCCCGAAGATGCTTACTGGCGCGCTTGAATTTCGTGATGGCGCCCGCTATGTCGGCGAATACAAGGAAGACAAGGAAAAGGTCCAGATCCTGCACGGCAAGGGCGAATACATTTCGCGCGACTTTCGCTATAACGGTGAATTTCGCGATGGAAAGAAGCAGGGCAAAGGCGTCTATATCTGGGCCAATAACGATCGGTTTGAGGGTGACTTTTCCAACGACCAGGCGTCCGGCAAAGGTAAGTGGGAATTCGCCAGTGGCGATTCCTATACCGGCGACGTCCTGAATGCCGTGATGGTCGGCAAGGGCGTACTGGTGGCCAAGAACGGCGACCGGTACGAGGGCCTGTTTGCCGACGGCAAGCCGCATGGACAGGGCACATACGTATTTGCCAACGGCGACAAGTTCGAAGGCGGCATGGTGGCCGGCAAAATGTCGGGCAAGGGCACCTATACCAACAAGCGGGGCGACCGATTGGTGGTTCCGTTCGTGGATGGTGTTCCGAATGGCAACGGCACTTATGAATTTGCCAACGGCGATCGCTATGTCGGTGATATACAGAACGGCGCCCTGACGGGCAAAGGCGAGTATTTCCATTCGGATGGGCAACGATCCGAAGGCAGCTATATCAATGGACTACTGAACGGCCCCGGTAAGTTTTACTACAACAACGGTTCATGGTTTGAGGGGAACTTTGAAGGCGGGCTCAAGCGGGCAAAGGGCATCATGATCCAGAAGGACGGAAGCAAGCGCGCCGCGGAAATCGTCGATGGCGTCACGACCTTTCCCGGCAGCTGACTCGTGTTCGCGCTCGATTTGCCCGGCTCCGGACGCTATCCATGAGTCTTGTCCCGGGCATTGCCGCCGGAACGGTCGGCACCGCTTCCATTACGGTAGGCGATGAGCACACAGCGCCGCGCATCGGCTCCGGCCAGATTCACGTTCTCGCCACGCCGGTCATGATCAACCTGTTTGAAGCCGCGGCCCTGGCCGCGTGTGAGCATCTGCTGCCTGAGGGTCATCAAAGCCTGGGCACGCACCTGGATGTTTCCCACATTGCTGCCACCCCGGTCGGCATGCGCGCCACGGCAACGGCCGAAGTCCTGGCGGTCGAAGGGCGCACCATCAAATTTCGCCTCAGGGCGGAAGATGAACGCGAGGTTATCGGCGAGGGTACGCACGAGCGGGTGGTCGTGAATGTCGCCAAGTTTGACCTGCGCGTGAAGGCAAAGACCGCGCTGATCGGGCGCTGAAAAAACCATTTAGCGGCGCTCGATTTTTCATCGCCGGAAGCTGTCATGCCATCCAATAACATCCAATACGACGCGATCATCATCGGCGGAGGTCACAACGGCCTCGTATGTGCCTGTTACCTTGCCGCCAAGGGCCTGAAGGTGAGAGTGCTGGAACGCCGGTCTGTCATCGGCGGGGCGGCAGTGACCGAGGAATTTCATCCCGGTTTTCGCAACTCCTCGGCGAGTTACACCGTCAGCCTGCTGCACCCGAAGGTCATTCGCGACCTGAATCTCGCGCAGCATGGTTTGAAAATCGTCGAGCGCCCCTATGGCAATTTCCTGCCGTTGAACGAGCGCGAATTCATCAAGGTGGGCGGCGGCCTCGCCGCGACCCAGGCCGAGGTGGCCCGATTTTCACGGCGCGATGCCGAGCGCCTGCCCGCGTACTATGCGATGCTCGAACAGGTTGCGTCGGTGCTTAAGGACGTGCTGCTGGAAACGCCGCCGAATGTCGGTGGCGGCATTGCTGACCTGTTGCAGGCCTGGAAGGTGGGCAAGCGATTCAAGGCACTCGACATGGCGGCGCGGCGCGACGTGTTGGACCTGTTCACAAAAAGCGCAGGCGACGTGCTGGATCATTACTTCGATTCCGCGCCGATCAAGGCGTGTTTTGGCTTTGACAGCGTGGTCGGCAACTTTGCGTCACCCTATACGCCGGGCTCCGCCTACGTGCTTTTGCACCATGTGTTTGGCGAGGTCAACGGCAAGCCCGGCATCTGGGGTCACGCCATCGGCGGAATGGGGGCCATCACCCAGGCGATGGCAAAGGAAGCGGTCGCGCGCGGCGTGGAAATTTCGCTGGATGCGCCGGTGGCGCGCGTGGAAGTGGCGAATGGCGAGGCGCGGGGTGTGGTGCTCGAAAATGGCACACGCCTTTTGGCCAGGCAGGTGGTCTCGAATCTGCACCCGAAACTGCTATTCCAGACCCTGCTCGCACGTAAAGCGGTGCCCGCCGAATTTGGCCGGCGCATTGCCGCCTACAAATCCGGATCGGGCACATTTCGCATGAATGTCGCGTTATCCGAATTGCCGCAATTCACTTGCCTTCCCGAGCCCGGGCCGCATCTTTCTTCAGGCATCATCATGGCGCCATCGCTCCACTACATGGAGCAGGCGTACTTTGATGCAAAGACTTTTGGCTGGTCGAAACATCCGATTGTGGAAATCCTCATTCCCAGCACGGTCGATGCCACGCTGGCGCCGCAAGGCCGCCATGTCGCCAGCATGTTCTGCCAGCACGTTGCGCCGACACTGCCGGATGGGCGCCACTGGGATGACTGCCGCGATGAAGTCGCCGATCTCATGATCGATACCGTCACCCGCTTCGCGCCGAATTTCAAAGCCAGTGTGATCGCCCGGCAGATTCATTCGCCGCTCGACCTGGAACGCAAATTTGGTTTGATCGGCGGCGATATTTTTCACGGCGCGCTGTCGCTGGATCAGTTATTCAGTGCGCGCCCGGTTCTCGGTTACGGGGATTACCGGACGCCGATCAAGGGATTGTTTCAATGCGGTGCGGGAACCCATCCTGGCGGTGGTGTCACCGGTGTGCCGGGGCACAATGCGGCGCGGGAAATATTGAAGGACCGGTGACTGAAGCCGTGAAGAGAAAGGTTGGCAAGCAGGGCGTTACCGGAAACCCTGATGTCGAATCTGTTGGCGTCGCCTGACGATTGTCAACACCACGCCGGCGGCCGTTTTTCCAGGAAAGCCGCGACCCCTTCCTGTGCATCGGGATGCATGAAATTGCAACTGATTACCGCGGCCGCATCCCGGTAAGCGGCTTCCAGTCCGTTTTCCATTTGGCGGTATAGCAACGCTTTGCCCATCGCCAGCGTGGCGCGTGGTTTGGCCGCGAGCGTTGCCGCGAGCTTGAGCGTTTCCGCCCGCAGTCCTTCAGCTGCGACCACCCGGTTGACCAGTCCCCAGTCAAGCGCCTTTGCCGCATCGATAAATTCTCCGGTCATCAGCATTTCCGCCGCGCGCTTGCGCGAGATGGCGCGTGACAGCGGCACCGCGGGGGTGGCGCAGAACAGGCCGAAGTTCACGCCTGATACGGCGAAGGTTGCGTGCTCCGCCGCGACGGCAAGATCGCACTGGGCGACGAGTTGACACCCAGCCGCGGTCGCCATGCCCTGTACTTCTGCGATCACCGGCACCGGCAGCCTGGCAATCTTGAGCATCATGTCCGAGCAGCGCTGAAATAGCTGCCGGACAAAAGCCTCATCGTTGGCGGCTTTCATTTCCTTCAAGTCATGCCCGGCGCAAAAGGCCTTGCCGCTGGCGGCGATGACCAGTACTCGTACGCTGTGGTCGTCAGCCAGGCGGTCGATTACGCCGTGAAGGTCCTCCAGCATCGCCGCTGAAAGGGCGTTGTACTGCTTTGGCCGGTTCATGGTGAGGATGCATGTGCCTTCGAGGTTTTCCGTAGTCACGAGGCTGTCGCGGGTGCCGGGTAATGTATCCATGGCTGATTCTTCCTGGGGAAAGCGTTCTAAAAATGATACGCCGGCGCGGCCACATGAGTTTGTCCGCGCGGGGCGGGGGAATCGCTGTCAATGTGCGCTTTGTCACTGTGTGGCCCGCAACTGCGCCGTAACATCCCTTAATCATGGGGCAAAACGCGGGACAAAGGCAGTTTACAACCTCAGGGCAAGCGCATAGTATGTCTTGCAGGGAAGTAGAAATGACTTTTCCTTTGAAATCAAACGCAAAGGAAACAGTCTTGACGCGGCTTAACAACGTCCGCCTTTGCGGTAGCGTATTCGCGATGGTGGCGCACCTCGACGGTAATGCCCATGATAAAAAACTTCAATTTGCGTGGCGGGCGCCCCTGGTTGGCGGCCAATCCTTTGTCGGTGTTTGCGATTGCTTCGGCGCTGGCCTCGGCACTGGTTCTTGCGGGTGCCGCGAACGCGGCCACGACTGGCGATCCCAAGATCCTCTTGGAAGCGCAGCAATTGCTTGCCGCCAGTAATCCCAAACAGGCGTACATCATCCTGGCGCGCGAACAGCGCCAGTTTGCCGACAACCGCGAGTACGATTACCTGCTCGGCGTCGCGGCCCTCGACAGTGGCAAGATCGATGAGGCCATCATCGCCTTCGAGCGGGTGCTGGCCGACAATCCAAAGAACGCCGGTGCATTGATGGACCTGGGAAGGGCATATTTCCTGGCGGGATCGATGGATCTGGCGGAGGCCACCTTTCGGCAATTGAAGGAAAGCAATCCGCCACCGGCGACGCTGGCGGTGATTGATCGCCACCTGCAGGCCATCGCGCAGCGGCGGGATCAAGGCAAACGCTCCCTGTACGCCTACGGCGAAGTGTCGCTCGGCTACGACAGCAACATCACCGGTGTGCCGAACGATTTCACCGCAGCCGTCGTTTCATCATTCAATATTCCCGGGGTCGAGCCGACCGGCAATGCGATCAAGCGAAGTGCGGCCTATTTCGCCGCTGCCGCCGGCGCGGATTATGTTCATCCCTTCAACGCCAACTGGTCCGGTTTGCTCGGTGCCGAGGCCCGCGGGCGCGCCTATCACCAGGAAAGTGACTTCAATTCGCTGTTCGGCGATGTGCGTGCCGGCGTGATGTGGAACAGCGGGATGCAAGGCGTGAGGTTCAATGCCGGTTACACCCAGTTCAAGCAGGATGGCGCCGCGCCGGGCGATCCGCAACCGACCAGTGATCGCAAGACCACGGCCGCTGGCGCCGAATACCGCTATGCCATGCCTGACCAGCAGCAGTTGAATTTTGGCTTGAGCGGCTACCGGGTGAGATTCCCGACCAACAACATCGAGGATTTCGATGCCGTGGCGGTGTCTGGCAGTTGGTTGAAGACGTTTACCGGCAAGGGCTTGCCATTTTTGCAACTGAGCGCGTTTTACAGCAATGACGAGGCAGTACGCACGCTGGCCGACGGCGTGACGGACAAATCCAAGCGTGTCGGCGGGATTCGCAGCTACTACCAGTACTCGCTAACCGACAAGTTGGCGCTATTCAACGGCCTCGGCTACACGCTGCGGGTCGATCAAAGCCCGTATGCGCGCGCCACCGAAGTCGAATGGGGACGTGACAAGCTCGCCGACATCACGCTCGGCGTGAACTGGCGATTCCAGCAGACCTGCTCGATGCGCGCGCAATGGTTCGGCTCGCGCAACGATTCCAATGTCGCCATCTACTACTACACGCGCAACGAAGTGTCTTCCAACATTCGTTGCGACTTCATGTGAACGATCAAGTCTGTTTCCGGAAAACCACCCGATGAGCACGAATATGGGAGTTCCCAACATGCAAACAACCAGTTATTTCAATTCCCGGGCCCTGTTGCCGAAAAGGACACGGCGGTCGATGCGACCTGTCACGCTGGCGGTGTTGGCCATTTTTTCGCTGTGCGGCGCTGCCAGCGCATTCGCACAAAGCGGGCGCTTTACGTTCGTGACCGGCAATGTGTCGGTGCAATCGCAGGGCAGGTTGCTGCAGGCGACAGCGGGCACCGAAGTGAATCCGGGTGACGTTATCGTGACCGGCGTGAACGGCATGGCGCAGTTGACGATGGTGGACAACGCGCGCCTGTCGTTGCGCTCGAATTCGCAATTGCGCATTGACACGTATCCGCGCGCCGAAACGGACCCGCCGGGTGCGCATGAGCACGCGCTTGCCGGGGATCAGCTCCACGAGTTCGTAGGTGTAGCGCAGCGTGCGGCCGAGGAACCTGGCAACGAACTCGACCTGCGAGCCGATCTGAAGCGGTGGTGGGGTCTTCCACTCGACGGAGTCGATGTTGACGTACCAGTCCGGAGCGTTCGCCGGGTCGGCGGCGTAGGAGGCGACGGCGGCGAGCGGGCGATCGATGACGATCTCGGTCTCGATGTCGACGTTGATCCATCCACCCTACCGATCTACTCGCAGCGGGTTCGACGACGCCCAAGCGCGCGTGCGGACGATCAGACGTCGATTGGCTGGGCCATCGCCCACTCGGGGTCGCCGAAAGCAATGTCGCGGCGGCCGCCGAA
>JANNGY010000173.1:0-12735 GCA_031404095.1 Betaproteobacteria bacterium
GCCGACCCATGAAATATGCAGGCTAGAACCCCAGCATCGTCCTGGCAATTCCTGCTGCACCGCAGACGAGGATGACCGGTATGATGCCAGCCCGGTTGCCGAGGAGGGCGGCCGCGGCGAGAATCGTCAGCAGCATGGAAAACCATTCGAATCCTCCGCTGAACGGGGCGGACGCCGTGGCTTGGGGCCACCAGACTTTCCAGGCGAAAAACAGACCCAGGTTCACAATAACTCCAACCACCGCGGCCGTAATGGCCGTCAGTGGCGCCGTGAATCTGAGCTGCCCATGAGTGGATTCAACCAGCGGCCCGCCAAGGAGTATGAACAGGAACGACGGCAGAAATGTGAAGTACGTGACGACACAAGCGGCCAGCACGCCGCCAAGAAACAGCGCCTCCGGCCCCAGCACGGCCTTTGTTGAGCCGCCAACATAGCCGACAAAGGCAACCACCATGATCAACGGGCCGGGCGTGGTTTCACCGAGAGCCAGTCCGTCGATCATTTGCTGTGGCGTCAACCATCCAAATCCTTCTACGGCTCCCTGATAGACGTACGGCAACACGGCGTAGGCGCCGCCGAAAGTGAGCAGCGCCGCTTTGGTGAAAAACCAGCCCATGTCCACGAGCGTTCCATCGGCGCCGTGGCGGGATGCAAGCGCAAGCATCGCAGCCAGCCACATCCCTGCTCCGGTCAGCAGGCAAGCCGTGAAATGCGTCCATTTGAATACGGCATGTGCCGGTGACGGCGTGTGATCGTCAATGACGGCCTCGGTATCCTGCACTTCTTCTGGCGCGTGTCCGCCGCCGGAAAATTGTTTTGGCATCCAACTTGCGCCCATCGCGCCGAGGACAGCTGCACCAAGGACGATGGCGGGGAAGGGGACGTTCAGGACGAATATCGCTGCAAAAGCCGCGGCAGCGATGAGCTTTAGCGTCGAATTCTTGAGCGCACGTCGTCCAATTCGCCAAGCCGCGAACAGGATAATGGCCGTGACCGCCGGTTTGATGCCGGTCAGCAGGCCGGCCACTAACGGATACGTGCCGAAAGTGACATACGCCCACGACAGTGCGATCAGAATGATCAGCGACGGCAGGACAAACAGCGCGCCTGCCACGATGCCACCCCAGGTCCCATGCATCAGCCAACCGATGTAGGTTGCCAATTGCTGCGCTTCCGGGCCGGGAAGAATCATGCAGTAGTTGAGGGCGTGCATAAATCGTTTTTCGGATATCCACCGCCTGCGCTCGACGAGTTCTCGATGCATGATGGCTATCTGCCCGGCCGGCCCGCCAAAGCTGATAAAGCCCAACTTGAGCCAGAATTGCAGTGCCTCCGCGAACGAAATCGAATGGGGCCGGTTCATGGCTGTCTGAAGGTATTCGCATTGTGCATTTCGGGGCGCGCCGAGCGCAGCCACGCATAAAGGGCGTCATAGACCTCCATGCCCTCAGCCAGCATTTTGTGATCATCGGGATAAAGTGCCGACAGCCCCAGCGAAATTGCCAGCAAACCGGGTGACTGCGGTGTCAGTTCCGGCTTGCCGGTATCGGCACCGCGCACGATTCGCGCCAGGTCGTCAAGCGCCGCATCCTTGATCTTGAAGTCTTCGATCAGCGCATCGAAAGTGCAACGATCTTGGCGATGGGAAAATTGCACGCCGGACACGTCATAGGGGATGGCGGATTGCTGCTCGGCGTATGCCAGCACGTCGGCAGCCGCTACATAGATGAATTCAGCGAGCGGATCGATAAAGCGACGTATTAGCCATGGGCAGGCAATACGATCGATCTTGGGACGTGCGCGCGTCACCCAGTTTGACGGTTTGCTGACGGCCGACGGAATTCCCGGGAAAGCGGTTCGGGATATGGTGGGTGCGCCGTGATGCTTCCACGCCTCAATGCCCCCCGCGAGGAAGCGCGCGTGCAAACCCGCACTGCGCAACGCTTCGCAAGTATTCTTGCTGATTTCGTGCCCTTGAACGCAATACACCACGATGTCCCGATGGCGCGGAAGGTACTTGAGCCAATCCTCAACCGCGAACGGATCGCGCCAGACGGCGGACGCAATCGCAACGGTATCGGATTCGAAGGCCGGAGTCCGGCGCACATCCACCAGCAATGGCGCGTTTCTGGAACCGAGGAGGGGAGCGAGCTGGTTGACGGTAATAGCGGGAGCAATGGTGTCCATGCAAGCGTCCTTGAAA
The DNA here is from genome assembly GCA_031404095.1 of Betaproteobacteria bacterium. Taxonomy (GTDB): domain Bacteria; phylum Pseudomonadota; class Gammaproteobacteria; order Burkholderiales; family Usitatibacteraceae; genus UKL13-2. The sequence continues at coordinate 2,204 of JANNGY010000173.1, forward strand.
AGTTATCAGGCGCAGTACTTGGACGGGACACCGTCTTGCATCAATGCGAGCAACGGGAGCCTGCAATCCCGTCGTTGAAGTTTAGTGCCATCAGGCCATTTCTGTAAAGTCGGCCCCGGTCAAAATGGCAAGTGGTTGAAAAGGCCGGCGATGACCCGATATGTGTCCAGTGCTAAGATGACCTGGAAATTCCGCAAACAACCGTCACCCATCCCTAGCGCAATCATGAACGCCACGCAAATCAACAAAGAACTTGATGTAAAGGGGCTCAATTGCCCACTTCCCATCCTGCGCGCAAAGAAGGCGTTGGCTGACATGGCAACTGGACAGGTTTTGAAGGTGGTCTCGACAGACCCGGGATCGGTCAAGGATTTTGCGGCTTTCTGCAAGCAGACGGGCAATCCACTGCTGTCATCAAGCGAGACACCGACGGAATTCACCTTTGTGATTTCCAAGCGCTAGCCATCAGTTGTCAACAAACAAATCCGTGAATAGTGCCGTCCCCGGACTGACCGCGTATTGGTCGAAGTCCGTAACCCCTGTTTGCCGCAGGACACTTTCGTCCAGGTAGAAATTGCCGGAATGGGTGTGGCCGTCCGCACACAAGATGATGTGCGCGGCGTCCGACATGATGTCCGCTTTGCGGCTCGCTTTTAGCACTTCCTCCGGAAAATTGAATTCAACCGCAGCGGTGGCAATGGTCGTCCTTGGCCAGAGCGAGTTGACGGCAATGCCGGCAGATTTGAACTCTGCCGCCATCCCCAGCGTGCACATGCTCATGCCGTACTTGGACATGGTGTAGGCAACATGATGCTCGAACCATGCCGCATTCATAGTTAGCGGCGGGGACAAATTGAGGATTTGCGGATTGCGCCCTGTTTCCGCGCTGATTCGCAGATAAGGAATGCAGGCCTGCGAAACCAGATAGGTGGCGCGCACATTGCATTCGAACATCAGGTCAAAGCGGCGTACGGGAGTTTTACCGGTTGGCGTGAGTGAAATTGCGCTCGCGTTGTTGACGCAAATGTCGATGCCGCCGAAATGATCGGCGCATTGCCTGGTCGCAACGAGGATCTGCTCGGCGTCACGCACATCCAGTTGAATTGGCAGGGCCCTGCCGCCCGCTGCCTCGACCTCCGCGGCGACGGAATGGATGGTGCCAGGCAGCTTCGGATGTGGCTCAATGGTTTTCGCACAAATCGCCACGTTTGCGCCATCGCGCGCGGCGCGAAGCGCAATGGCCCGCCCGATTCCGCGCGAAGCGCCGGTGATGAACAGTGTCCTGCCTTGAAGTGTTGGCGCGGGGTTTGCCACGGCGTCCTCCTTGTCAATCTCGGTTAGCGGCCCGTGAAAACGGGGCCACGCTTCTCGACGAAAGCCGTCACGCCTTCTCTGAAATCGGCCGTGCGCGCGCATTCCGAGAAACACGCAATCTCGTCATCCAGGTGCTGCTGGATGGGCGTATCGAATGCCTGTGATATGAGCCGCTTGGCGCGGGCGTAGGCCTGGGTTGGGCCGGCGGCAAGTCGTTCGGCGAGTCGCTGAACCTCGTTCGCAAGTTGATCCGCGGCGACCGCGCGATTGATCAGGCCGATTTTGTACGCTTCGGCCGCATCGATCGAATCTGAAAGCATCACCAGTTCCGTGGCCTTTCGCATGCCGACAATGCGCGGAAGGAAAAATGTGCTGCCGCCATCGGGAGAGGCGCCGATCCGCGCATATGCCGTTGAAAACCGGGCATCGTCACCGGCAATTGCGAAGTCGCAGGCAAGCGCCACGCTCAACCCTGCGCCTGCCACGGCGCCGTGAATCTGCGCGATCACCGGAAATGGAAGCTTGCGGATATTGAGGATCCCGGCATGCAGTGCATCGCCCATTGGTTTTATCTCGTCGGCAATGACGTCAATACGCTGGTGGAACAAACCCACGTCGCCGCCGGCGAGAAAGGCCTTGCCGGCACCTTTCACAATCAGCGCGCGCAGCGAGGTTGATGTCATCAGGGACGCCGTCACATCGCGCAACGCCACTATCAGTTCGGGATTCATGGCGTTGAAAACCGCAGACCGATTAAAGGTAAGCATGCCGATGGCACCCTGCTGCTCGAACAGAATGGTTTGGCTCATGGTTCGCCGCCCTTGTCGTGAAGTTATCGGTTCATTTGTCCGGTGGAAGTTCGTCGGCGCGAATGATGCCACGCTCGATATAGACATCGCGCAAGTGTAACCGCAATCGCTTGAGGCTCAGTCCATAGATAAGCGCGCCAATCGAACATAAGAGTCCAAAGGCGAGATAGGCACGGGGCGCACCGATTTGTTCGGCCAGCCAGCCTGCGCTGAAGTGTCCCAGCGGCACGGCGCCGGTGAAGAAAGTCGAATACACGCTGACGACGCGGCCGCGCTTGTCATCGTCGACCACGGTTTGAATGATGGTATTTACCCCGGCCGAGGTTCCCATGACGCCGAGGCCCACCAGGGACATGGCCAGCATCGACAGCGGCACGTTTTGCAAGGGCGCGAGCAAAGAAAAACTCACGGCACCCAATGCTGCCAGGCTGGATGTGATCAAAATCCATTGAGCCAGTCCGCGCACATTCGGCCGACTGGCGAGCACGACCGCTCCCGTGAGGGCGCCAATGCCAACGGCACTGATAAACAATCCGTGCAGTTCGGCGCCCTTGCCAAAGGTCTCGACCGCGATAGCCGGCATCAGGATCGAGTAGGAGTTTATGCTGAAGCTGACCACGCCGACAATGAGCACGAGCGGCAATATGACGGGGCTCGACAGCGCGATTCTCCATCCTTCGGCAAGATCGGCGACGAGCGACTTGCCGGTGTGGATTCGCATCACATCGCGTGGTGAAATGCGGCTGAGTTGGAACACCACCGCCAGGTAGGATATCGCGTTCAGGCCAAAGCAGGCCGCCTCGCCTGCTACTGCGATCAGCAGCCCGCCGAATGCGGGTCCCAGCATTCGCGTGGCATTGATGTTTGCTGAATTCAGCGCAATCGCGTTGGGCAGGTCGGTCTTGTCCTCGATCAACTGCGCGAAGAAGGAATGCCGGGTGGTCACTTCCGTCGCGCTCAGCATGCCCTGTGCAAACGCGAATGCACCCAGTAGCGGTACCGTCATGTGTCCGAGCCAGGTCAGCGTTGCCAGGATGGCGGCATGAAAAAACAGGATGGACTGCACGGTCATCAGCAGCTTGCGGCGGCTGACACGATCCGAAAGCGCGCCGGCGATCGGCGTGACAAACAGGTATGGAATCATTGCCAGAAACCCGACTGTCCCGGTGGCGCCGGTGGACCCCGACAGGCGATAGGTCAGCCACATGATTGCCACCGACTGCATCCAGGAGCCGATTTGCGAAATTCCCTGGCCGACATAGTAGCGGCGAAAGTTCTGGTGGCGCAGCGCGCGCAAGGCATACGGCAGGGCCATGCTCAATACCTAAAGTCTAGCACTGGCGCGGCGTTTCAGCCGAAAGTGGCTGTCCAGCCCCGCCAGTGCTTGAGTTTGTCTGCATGGGGCTACTTGAGGCGATCCCGCTGCAAGCGCATTTCCGCAATCCTTCCTTTGAAGTCCGCCAAACGCTGCTTTTCCTGCTCGACCACGGCGGCCGGCGCGCGATCGACAAAGCCCGCGTTACCGAGCTTCAATTCCGCCCTGCCGATCTCTCCTTCAAGGCGCGCGATCTCCTTGGAAAGGCGCGCCTGCTCGGCGACGACATCGATCGCGATATCAAGCATCCAGTTGCCGCTGGAGACGACGGCGACCGGCGCATTGGCGTCGGGCAGGACGGCCACCATATGGGTTTCGGACAGCTTTCCGAGTGCCATCAGGTAGGGCAGTTGCGGTGCGATCAACGCTTCATTGCCGGTCATGAATAACGGCACGCGGTCCTTGGGCGAAACATTCATTTCGCCACGCAGGTTTCTGACAGCATTGACGGATTCCTTCAGCCTTGTCACGAACCCTTCGGCGAGGACATCAATTTTTTCCGGTTGGGAAACCGGGTAGGGCGCCAGCATGATCGTGTCGCCTGTTTTGCCGGCCAATGGCGCAACTTTTTGCCACAGCTCCTCAGTGATGAATGGAATGATCGGATGCGCCATCCGCAACATGGCTTCAAGTACCCGCAACAACGTGCGCCGGGTGGCGCGCTGCTGTGCCGCTGTACCCTGTTGCAGTTGCACCTTGGCGAACTCCACGTACCAGTCGCAGTACTCGTCCCAGACAAACTGGTAAATGGCGCTGGAAGCGTTGTCAAACCGATAATCCGCAAATCCCTGTGCGACGTCTGATTCGGCCCGCTGTAACAGACTTACGATCCACCGATCGGCGAGCGAAAAATCGTTGTAGCCGCCTGGCCCGCAATCGCCGGCACATTCATCAATACCCCGTTCAAACGCACTGTGGCCCTCGACATTCATCAGCACGTAACGCGTCGCGTTCCAGAGCTTGTTGCAGAAATTCCGGTAGCCTTCGCAGCGGCTGAGATCGAAATTCAGCGTCAATGACATCGGTGCCAGCGAGGCGAAGGTAAAGCGCAGCGCATCGGTGCCATAGGCGGGAATTCCTGAGGGAAAATTCCTGCGCACATATTTGGCCGCCTTCTCCTGATGAGCGGCAAGCATCAATCCCCGTGTGGATTTCTCCAGCAATGCGTCCAGCTCGATGCCGTCGATCAGGTCGAGCGGATCGAGTGTGTTGCCCTTTGACTTGGACATTTTCTGTCCTTCCGCGTCGCGCACCATGGCATTGATGTAGACGTGCTGGAAAGGAACCTTGCCGGTGAAGTGCAGGGTCATCATGATCATTCGTGCGACCCAGAAGAAGATGATGTCGTTGCCCGTCACCAGCACGGAGGAGGGCAGGAAGGTTTTGAGGTCGGGTGTGTCTTCCGGCCATCCCAGTGTCGAGAACGGCACCAGCGCCGAAGAAAACCAGGTATCAAGTACATCCGGGTCGCGGGTAAGCGCCTTGCCGCCGGCCTTGGCCTTCGCCTCCTCCTCATTGCGAGCGACGTAAATATTGCCCGCCTCGTCGTACCACGCCGGAATCTGGTGCCCCCACCAAAGCTGTCGCGAGATGCACCAGTCCTGGATATTCTGCAGCCAGTGGTTGTAAGTGGCTGACCAGTGGTCGGGAAAGAACCTGACCGCGCCGGATTCAACAGCGGCAAGCCCGCGCTCCGCCAGGCCGTCCATTTTCACGAACCACTGGTCTGTCAGCATCGGCTCGACAATGACGCCGGTGCGGTCAGAACGCGGCACATTCAGCTTGTGCTTCTTTTCCGACACCAGCAGGCCCAGCGCGTCAAGATCCTTGAGTACTTGCTTGCGTGCGACGAATCGATCAAGTCCGCGATATGCCTCTGGAGCGGAATCGTTGATCTTTGCATCGAGGGTGAGGATACCGATTTGCGGAAGCTTGTGACGCTGGCCGATCGCATAGTCGTTGAGGTCGTGTGCGGGCGTAATCTTGACGCAGCCGGTGCCGAACTCCCGGTCGACATACTCGTCGGCAATGATCGGGATCGCGCGCCCGGTCAACGGCAACAGGATTTGCTGGCCGACGAACGCGCGGTAGCGCTCGTCGTCCGGGTGGACGGCAACGGCCACGTCGCCAAGCATCGTTTCGGGTCGGGTGGTGGCGACAACGAGCCCACCATTGCCGGCTTCGAATGGATATCTGATTTCCCAGAGTTTTCCATCTTCCTCTTCGCTCACGACCTCCAGGTCGGAAACCGCCGTGCCAAGCACCGGGTCCCAGTTGACCAGTCGCTTACCTCGATAAATGAGACCCTGTTCATGCAACCGGACGAACACCTCCATCACGGCGCTGGACATCTTGGCGTCCATGGTGAAATAGCCGGCCTGGTGTCCCTCGGTGTCGGCGTAGGTCCAATTGGCGGAGTCACCAAGCCGGCGCATCTGCCGCGTAATGGTGGAACCGGATTCCTGCTTCCAATCCCATACGCGGTCGATAAAGCTTTGGCGTCCGAGGTCATGGCGCGTCTTGCCCTCGGCTTGCAACTGTCGTTCCACGACAATTTGCGTGGCGATGCCGGCATGATCCGTGCCGACCACCCAATTGGCATTTTCGCCAAGCATGCGATGGTAGCGGATGAGCGTGTCCATCAACGTTTGCTGGAATGCGTGACCCATGTGCAGGGTGCCCGTCACGTTCGGCGGAGGCAGCTGGATGCAGTAGGCGGGACTTGCGCTTCGCCGATGAGTACTGAAATAGCCGGCAGCCTCCCACTTCGGATACCAGTGGGATTCAATGGCGGCCGGATCAAAGGCTTTGGCCAGTGAGTGTTCAGTCGGGTTTGGCAGCGGGTTGACTTCGTTCATAAATCGTCTGGCGAGTGGTAGAAGGTGGCTGTCGCGGGTTGCCGCGGTTGGCGACGGATCTATTGCTGCCGCAGTTTATCCGCCAGCGCGGCATTGACGGCGTCACCAATTTCATTGGCAATTTCCTGGCGCATGTCGCCAATCACATGGGTGATGGCAGCGTTAATTTGTATCGCCAGTTGCGCGGCAATCCGGTCCTCAAGCTTGGTCGCCAGTTCCCGATCGAGCTTCCCGTAAACCCTGGTGAAGATTTCATGCGACAGGGTATCGATTTCAAGTTCCGATAGCTGTCGCAACGCGGCGGACGTATCGACCGGCTCAGGCTCCCATTGCGGTGCATTCACGACATCGGTCAAAATCGGCACATTGCGGTCGTCGACCGCATCAGCCGGACGCGGAAACGTGCTGTGTCTCCCCAATAGGGCGTCCACTTTGCCTGCCAGCTCACGTTCTTTATCCATGTTCCTTCACGTCCGTGTGGCTGACATCAAATCCGCGCGACTTGTAGAATCTCGCCCGCTCCCTTGCGCGCGCGCGATCATTTTCGTCGGCCAGTACCATCTCCCGCAACGCATCGAAGCGGCTGAAAAATGGCGGGGGATCATCGCCCAGATTGAGAAGTGCCTCGTGGTGCGCCAATCCGGCGTCATCGTGGGCAATGACAACGGGTGTTTGCCCTGCCAAAGGATGCCCGGATTTGACATGCGGCACGAAGGACAACTGCGAAAAGCTCCAAAGTGCGCGATCAAACTCGTCGGCCAATGCCGGCGTAGGCGCATACACGACCAGCTTTCTGCCGTCTTCATAGGCGCGTTTCGCCAGCTTGCAGGCGAATCTCATCTTGTTTTCGACGTTGAAAAAAAATTTTATTTCGGTCACGGCGCGTGTTGGTGGTGCGCCCGCGCGGTGCTGAATCCTGCGCGGGCGTGCATTGCGATTGACACTTTAGCTAGATGCCGGCGCGCTTGAAAAGGAAATTCGCCAGCAAAGGCACCGGGCGCCCGGTCGCGCCTTTGTCGGCACCCGATTTCCACGCGGTGCCGGCTATGTCCAGATGCGCCCATTTGTATGACTTGGTAAATCGCCCCAGGAAACAGGCAGCGGTGATGCTGCCGCCAGCGCGACCGGCGATATTGGGAATGTCGGCAAAATTACTTTTCAGGCCTTCATCGTAGTCGGGCCCCATCGGAAGTTGCCATGCGGCATCGTTGGCGGCTTCGCCGGCGCCCACCAGTTCATCGGCAAGTTTGTCATCGTTGGCAAACACGCCGGTCGTGACGTGCCCGAGCGCGATCACCATGGCGCCGGTAAGTGTGGCGGCATCAACGACGGCTGCCGGCTTGAAGCGCTCCGCGTAGGTGAGGGCGTCACACAGGATCAGGCGACCTTCGGCATCAGTATTGAGGATTTCGACGGTATGCCCGGCCATCGATTTGACAATATCGCCGGGCCGGGTCGCGTTGCCACCCGGCATGTTTTCGCATGTCGGCACCAGCATCACCACGTTTAGCGGCAACTTCATCATTCCGACCGTCTTCATCACGCCAAGCATCGATCCTGCGCCTTGCATGTCGTATTTCATTTCATCCATTTCCGCGGAAGGCTTCAGCGAAATTCCACCGGTATCGAACGTTATGCCCTTGCCAACCAATACCACAGGTGCCGCGCCTTTTTTGCCACCATTGTGTTCGAGGACGATGAATTTGGGCGGCTGATAAGAGGCCTTGGAGACCGACAGGAGAGTATTCATCCCCAGTTTTTGCATTTCCTTTTTCTCAAGGATCGTGCATTTGAATTTGTAGGCTTTGGCCAGATCCCTGGCAGTCGAGGCGAGATACGAGGGCGTCGCGATATTGGGCGGCAAATTGCCCAGCGTTTTGGTAAGGCTCATGCCCTCGCCGATCGCCTCGCCGCGCTTGATCGCTGCATTGAGCGCCTTTTCGTTCGCCTTGCCATCGAGATGAAAAGTAACGGCTTTTCCGACGTGCTTGCTGTCGACTTTGCTCTTGAGTTGTGTGAACCGGTACGCGCCTTCAATGGCAAGACACGCAGCCTGTTCAGTCTTCCAGGCCAGGTCCGATGCATCGACACTGGTATCCAGCGGAATGACGACATCCGTTGCGGCAGTCGACTTGAGCGCTTTGAACGCGCCTGACAGGGCACGGGCGAACACCTTGTTGCCATAGTCCTTTTCCGCGCCGCAACCAACCAGCAGCACGCGTTGTGCGGCCACCCCGGCGACCGACTGCAAGAGCAGCGTGCTGCCGACTTTTCCGGAAATATCGCCGTTGCCGGCAGCGGTGGAAAGGGCGCCTTTGGCTGCCTTGTCCAATGCTTTTGCCGCTTTGGAGAGTTTTCCGGATCCGCCGGAAGCAAACACACCAACAATGACGCAGTCCGTCTTGAGTTTCGAGAGGTCGCCGCCTTTTATGCTAAATTCCACAAGATTTCCCCTTATGTGTTGTCGTCAAGCCGCCGCTGGAACTGTTCTACGCCAGGCCCGGACGCGCGCGCGTTGAGCAAAAGGGAAATTATCGCTTTTTTGGCCCCCTCCCGTCAAAGATACTCCGCCCCCGTGAGCATTTTCCGCCGCAGCCTGACCCGTGAATTTTCCGCCATTGGTGGCGCTGTGGTTGGCGTACTGGTTGCCATTACGCTGGTGCAGCAACTGATTCTCTTCCTGCGCCGTGCTGCCAGTGGAAGTGTCGAGCCGGAGGCGGTGATCGCACTGCTGGGATTTTCACTGCTGGGCTACCTGCCCGTATTGCTGGCATTGGCGCTTTTCATCGGCGTGTTGCTTGCGCTTTCGCGCAGCTATCGCGATAGTGAGATGCCGGTTTGGTTCTCATCCGGACTTTCGATCGCCGCATGGATAAGACCGGTCATTTCCTTTGCGCTGCCGATTGTTTTGCTGACGGCGCTGCTTAGCCTGTTTCTGACGCCCTGGGCAATGTCGGAAAGTGCAGAGTACCAGCGTGTACTTCGCAGCAAGGACGATGTCTCTCGCCTGTCTCCCGGCAGTTTCATCGAATCACGGGGCTCGAATAGCGTATTTTTTGTCGACAAGACATCAAGCACTGATGCGTTCGTCAAAAACGTATTCGTGCAATACAGCCAGGGGGGGCGATCGGGCGTGGTCGTTGCGGAGAAAGGCTACCAGCAGATTGATGCCAACGATGACAAATTCCTGGTCCTGGAAAATGGCCGGCAATATGAAGGAACGCCAGGCGCCCTCGATTTCCGCATCATTGATTTTGAGCGACAGAAGCGCCTGATCGTTCGCAAGGAGGTCAAAGCCGATGAACCTGCCTCGCGAGCATTGTCGACGCTTGCGCTTATTGCGTCGCCCAGTCCCGAACGGCTGGCCGAGCTGCATTGGCGCGTCGCTTTGCCGATTGCCGCGATGTTGCTGGCCCTGCTGGCCATTCCGCTTTCATTTGTAAACCCGCGATCCGGCGCGTCATGGAGCCTTTTTCTCGCTGTGCTGATCTTCTTCCTCTACTACAACCTGCTGAAAATCTTTGAGGCTTGGACAATCCAAGGCAAGATTTCGCCCTGGATCGGTATCTGGCCGGTGCATTTCGGCATGGTTGCCACACTGCTTGTCCTGTTTTCGCGGCAGCTTTTTTCGTTTCGCTGGCTGGCTTTTGCGCGTAAGTGACGGCACCTTCATTTGCGTAATACAGCGGACTCGGCTATCATCGCGCCCTTCGATTGCGCACTTTGGCGAGAAGTCGAATGAGTGGTTGTTGACAGGCGGAAAAGAAGACTCTTGCAGGCCGGCAACACACTCGCATTGAAAGCAATTGGACGTGTCCACTGGATCCTGGAGAGGTGGATGAGCGGTTTAAGTCACACGCCTGGAAAGCGTGCGTAGGTTAATAGCCTACCGCGGGTTCGAATCCCGCCCTCTCCGCCAAAATACAAAGCCCCGAATGGGGCTTTTTATTTTTCGGGGAGGAGCGAGCCAACAATTTGGCTCGCGGGCGTGATTCGAAAGGCGACGGCGATGCCGCAGGCCGCCGCGCCGGGGCCGCGGGACGTGGCCGAATCCCGCCCTCTCCGGCAAAATACAAAGCCCCGAATGGGGCTTTTTATTTTTCGGGGAGGAGCGAGCCAACAATTTGGCTCGCGGGCGTGATTCGAAAGGCGACGGCGATGCCGCAGGCCGCCGCG
>JANNGY010000174.1:0-1608 GCA_031404095.1 Betaproteobacteria bacterium
AAGCTTCTATTCACTCTGTCGTACCGGCGTCCCACAGGGACTTCCGTTGGTCGAAGCCGGTACCCAAGTTCTTCTTAGTTGCTGAGACATTGAGAAAATTGGGCCCCGGACTAAATCCGGGGCGACATATTTTGAGGTTATCGGAAGTTCTCGAAAGCAAAACTCTAGCACCGGCGCACCTCGTAGGCCGAAAAATCGCCAGAAGCCGCACCCGCGCTGGAGTTTGCTGCGCGATAATCGTGGGGGATGACAAGGATGACGCGGGTGCCGTTAGGCTGGTTCTCCTCAATCGTCAGCGAGGCCTTTCCGTCGTAAAGCATGTTGAGGCGTTCGCGCACGTTTTTGAGGCCAAGCCCGCTGGAGGTGGCGCCGCTGAAGCCGAGCCCGGTGTCGCTGACGCATATGCGCAGGAGATCGCCCTCGCGGCGCGCCTGCAGCGTGATGCTGCCACCGTCGACCTTGGGCTCGAGTCCGTGTTTGATGGCGTTTTCCAGCAGCGGCTGCAACAGCATCGACGGCAGGTGCTGGGCGGCGAGATCGGCCGGCAGGTCGAGTTTGATGCGCAGGCGATCGCCCATGCGAATCTGCAGGAGGGCGAGGAAGTTGGCCATCAATTGAAACTCATTGCCGAGCGTGGTCTCCTGCTCGCGGGTGCTGGCGAGCGAGGCGCGCAAATAGGCAATGAACTGCTCGAGCATGTGTTTGGCCGTGTCCGGTTGCGAGTGAATCAGGCCGACCACGTTGGCCAGCGTATTGAACAGGAAATGCGGCTCGATCTGCGCCTGCAATGCCTTCAGGTTGGCCAGCATCGCTTCGCGCTCCATGGTGGCAACGCGTGCGCGCTCTTTGTGCAACTGCATCTCGGCGACCGCGCGGTGTTCGGCGACATAGAAGATGACGCCCATGATGCCGGAGATCAGCACGCTCGTCGTCACAATGGTGACGATATAGCCGCGCGACAGCACCCACTGCATCACCGGCCAGCCGAGCAACTGGCCGGCGAAGGCGAAGCCGATCACCACGCACAGGATGGACAGGCTGAAGTGATAAAGCGCGAGGATAACCGCGGACTGGCGGCGCAGCCAGGGATCGATGCTGCGGTCGGACAGGAAGTAGGCGGCGTGAAACAGGTAACCGATGCAATTGGCAATCAGCAGGTTGTTGGTAAACCAGGTGCCGATCGACGGCAGCTTGCCGGAGAACATCACTCCCACGGCCGTGAAAAACGCGGCGATCAGCGTATTCCAGATAAACGTATAGATCAGATCGCGCGGGAGGGACTTGGGGAAGCGCCGGAAAAACGGCACGATCACCTCCAGCGGATGCGTGTACTTGCGCGCCCAGGTGTCGCGGACCTCGATCAGTTCCGCGCTGGGCGCGCTCAATGGGTTGTTCATGGGCGACAGCGTTTTCTTATCGGCGATGTGCCATTGTGCCCGTGTCGGCCGCCGTGGCACCACCGCGTACACCGCGGCCAGCCCACCAGCGATACAGGATGTAGCCGATGCCGACCGTGGCGACCAGTATCTTCAGCGCCCGCGCCCAGATGCAGATCAGGGCAATGCCCATGCCGAAAGCCACCCACTGGAACCACCAATGGCCCGGGCT
>JANNGY010000175.1:0-5786 GCA_031404095.1 Betaproteobacteria bacterium
TTCGCTCCAGCCAGTCGTGGTAGTCGTGGACGGCGCGTGTCAGGCCTTCCCGCCATTCGCTGTAGCGGGCAATCTCCGTCTCAAAGCGGCTGTTGATGTTTGCGTTGAAATCCACGTCTCGGGGGTCGCTTCAAGTTTTCATCGTTCAAGAGTGTACTGCATCGGGCAGACATGCGTGTCCTTCCGTCGAATTGTGCGGGGACGCTTGCGCCCGGAGGCCGGCGATGTAACTCGCTCGCTTTCACGCGGTCCGGGCCGGCTATATTCCCCTATACCCCGCCAAACAGGCGCAATAAAATCTTTCCCGCCTCCATTTCCAGCCAAACCATCGGCGCGATCAGGATCACCTGGAGAATCATGAGCAGGACCAGCGGCGATAAATCCACACCGCCGACCAGCGGTATCAGGCGCTGGAAAGGCCGCAGGAAGGGGCGCGACAGGGCATCAAAAAATGGCCGGATCGGATGATAGGGACTGATCCATGAAATGACCGCCTGAATGATCACCACCCCCATCAGCAGGTAAATCGATAATTTGAGCAATTTCACCAGCGCGAGCAGGACAATCGCCGGCCAGAAACCCGGTACGGCGAGCGCCTTGGCGCCGACGAGGGCATAAATGACGACCAGCAGGATAACCTGCGCCGCCCATGCGACCACAAATGAGGCGAGATCGAGACCCATCGCCCCGGGAACAATCCTGCGCATCGGCTTCACGGCAAAATCGGTCAGCGCGACGACGAAATTGGCGATCGGGTTACGAAACGGTGCGCGCAATGCCTGAGCATAAAAACGCGTCAGCACGGCCAATACGAACAGGTTGAAAATCGTTTCGAGAACGTAGGTCAGTGCTTGCGTGGCCATCAGTTTTTCCCGTTTTCTGCACTGACGCTGCCGGCTTCCCTGCTCATTTCGTCGCCCAGTTCGCGCGAACGCCCGCACGCCGCCTTGACGCCTTCGACGAAGTGACGCTTGAGGTCGCGCGCATCGAAGGTCTCGATGGCGCGCTCCGTCGTGCCCCGTTTCGAGGTGACGCGTTGCCTCAGCACGGCGGGGGACTCATTGCTGCCGGCGGCCAATTGCGCACCGCCCAGAAATGTCTGCAACGCAAATTGTCGCGCGGTCGGTTCATCGAATCCAAGCTCCTTCGCGGCGCATTCCAGTGCCTCGATGAAATAGAACACATACGCCGGCCCGCTGCCCGACACGGCCGTAACGGCATCGAGCATCGCTTCATCCGGAAACCATGCGGTCAGGCCAACCGAACCGAGCAGCGTTTCCGCCGCGGTTCGCGCATTTGCGCCGACCGCCGGCATGGCATACAACCCGGTCACGCCGGCGCGTATCAGGGCCGGCGTATTCGGCATCGCGCGCACGATATTTTCGTAGGTTTTGGGCGTGGTGCCCGTGATGGAATTGCCGGCTGCCTGGCTCAGCCAGTCAGCAAGGTCGGCACTGCGAATACCGGCTGCGATGCTCACCACCAGCTGGGCCTGCAATTTTCCCGCAAAGGGCGCGACCGCCGCCCTCATCACTTGCGGCTTGACGGCCAGCACGATGATGTCGGCGGCAAGGTCGTGGTCGCGGAATTCACTTGCGGAGGCTACACCCAAATTGCCCAGTGCCGCGCGCGTTTCCGCGATGGGTTCAATGACATGAATGCCCCTGGTCGGCGCTCCTTTCGCGATCAGCCCGCCAATTATCGCCTGGCACATATTGCCGCCGCCAACAAACAGGATTTTCAAGTCCGGACTCCAAAAATCGCGCTGCCTACCCGCACCATGGTTGCCCCCTCCCCTATCGCCACGCCGTAATCCTGCGACATGCCCATCGACAGGGTGTCGATGGCGAGGCCGCTTCGCTTCGTCGCGTCAAACAACTCATGCATCATACGGAATTGCGCCCGCTGCGCGGCCACCTCGGGGGTATTTTCAATGATCGCCATGAGGCCGCGCAATTTCAGCGCCGGCAACAGGGCGATCTGTTTTGCCAGTGGAAACGTATCGGCCGGGGTCACGCCGCTTTTGCCCGCCTCACCGCTGATATTGACTTGCAGACAGACATTGATCGGCGGCAGGCCACCGCGGTGCGTCGATAGTGCCTGTGCAATTCTTATTCGGTCGACCGTATGCATCCAGTCGAACTGCTGCGCGACCAGCCGGGCTTTGTTGCTCTGCAACGGACCGATGAAGTGCCAGATCAGTCCCTGGCGCCGCAACTCAGCCATCGACTCTATCTTTGCCACCGCCTCCTGCACGTAGTTTTCGCCGAAATCGCGCTGGCCGGCGGCAAACGCCTCGCGAACCTCCGCGGCCGCTTTTGCCTTCGAGACGGCAATCAGCGTAACCGACCTCTGCCGCTCACGCGGCAATCCCGCAATCGCGGCATGGATGCCCGCTCTCACGTGTTGCAAGTTCGATTCGATTGGGGACATAATCACTCGAAGAGAGGCCACTGTCGCCGGCTGCATTCCCTCTGGCAGACAGGGAGTCCGGCGAAGTGGTCGTTTTGCCGATTTGCCGATTCGCCGATTCGATCCCACTTTGTGTCCGGCCGGAAACCACCAAGGAAAAGTATAAATGGAAATTGCCGAACTCCTCGCTTTTGGTGTCAAGAACAAGGCCTCCGACCTGCATCTTTCCGCCGGGCTGCCTCCCATGATCCGGGTGCACGGCGACGTCCGGCGCATCAATGTCCCGGCCCTGGCGCACGATGACGTGCACGGCATGATCTATGACATCATGAACGATGGCCAGCGCAAACATTACGAAGAAAATCTCGAGTGCGATTTTTCGTTCGAGATCCCCAACCTGGCGCGTTTTCGGGTCAACGCATTCAATCACCAGCGCGGCGCCGGCGCGGTCATGCGTACCATCCCTTCAAAGATCCTGTCCCTGGCGGACCTCAACGCACCAAAGATTTTCGAGGAAATCTCCAACCAGCCGCGCGGCATGGTGCTGGTGACCGGGCCGACCGGCTCAGGCAAATCGACCACGCTGGCAGCGATGGTGAACCATATCAACGAAAACGAATTTGGCCATATCCTGACGGTTGAGGACCCGATCGAGTTCGTACATGAATCGAAGAAGTGCCTGATCAATCAGCGTGAAGTCGGCCCGCACACGCTGTCATTCTCGAATGCTTTGAGATCGGCGCTGCGCGAGGATCCGGACATTATCCTGGTGGGCGAAATGCGCGACCTGGAAACGATTCGCCTGGCAATGACGGCGGCCGAAACCGGTCACCTGGTGTTCGGCACGCTGCACACCAGTTCGGCTGCCAAGACAGTCGACCGGATCATCGACGTGTTCCCGGCGGCCGAAAAGGAAATGATTCGCGCCATGCTGTCGGAATCGCTGCGGGCGGTCATTTCGCAGACGCTGTGCAAGACCAAGGATGGAAGCGGTCGCATTGCGGCGCACGAAATCATGATTGGCACCCCCGCCATTCGCAACCTGATTCGCGAAGCCAAGGTCGCACAAATGTACTCAGCGATCCAGACCGGGCAGGCCATCGGCATGCAAACGATGGATCAGAATCTGGCCGACATCGTGCGACGTGGCGTCATCACGATTGCCGAAGCCCGCGGCAAGGCCGCCAACAAAGAGTCGTTTAACTAAGCGCGCCGGCCTAGCCGCGACAGGAGAATCCATGGAACGAGACCAGGCACTTAAGTTTGTACACGAACTGTTGCGCGCGATGCTTGCGAAGAGAGCGTCTGATCTTTTCATCACGGCAGGGTTTCCGCCGGCGATGAAAATCGACGGCAAAATGACGCCGGTATCCCAGTCCAGTTTGTCTCCCGTACACACCGGTGAAATTGCGCGCTCGATCATGACCGACAAGCAGGCGGCGGAATTCGAGGCGACCAAGGAATGCAATTTCGCCATCGCACCGGCTGGAATCGGGCGCTACCGCGTCAACGCGTTCGTGCAGCAGGGCAGGATCGGGTTGGTGCTGCGTACCATCACCACGACCATTCCGAAAATGGAAGACCTGAATCTGCCGGAGGTGCTCAAGGATGTGGTCATGACCAAGCGCGGCCTGGTCATTCTGGTTGGCGGGACGGGTTCCGGAAAATCGACGACGCTGGCGGCGATGATCGGCTATCGCAACGAAAACAGCTACGGGCACATCATCACCATCGAGGACCCCGTCGAATACGTGCATGAACACAAGAATTGCGTGGTCACGCAACGCGAGATTGGCGTAGACACCGACAACTGGTTTGCGGCGCTGAAAAACACGCTTCGGCAAGCGCCGGACGTGATCCTGATCGGTGAAATCCGCGACCGCGAAACGATGGATTACGCGATTGCCTTTGCCGAGACCGGCCACCTGTGCATGTCGACCCTGCACGCCAATTCGACAAACCAGGCACTGGATCGCATCATCAATTTTTTCCCGGAAGAGCGTCGTCACCAGTTGCTGATGGATTTGTCGCTGAACCTGAAGGCATTCGTCTCGCAACGCCTTATCCCGAAGAAAGAAGGCAAAGGGCGGGTGGCCGCGATCGAAATCCTGTTGAACTCGCCGTTGATCCAGGATCTGATCTTCAAGGGCGAAGTGCATGAGATCAAGGAGATCATGAAGCGCTCGCGCGAAATCGGCATGCAGACCTTTGACCAGGCGCTTTTCGATCTATTCGAAGCCGATATGATTTCCTACGAGGATGCGTTGCGCAACGCGGACTCCCTGAATGATCTACGTCTGAAGATCAAGCTAGAAGGTAAAAATGCCAAGGAGAAGGATCTGGCCGCCGGACTGGAGCACCTGGAAATCGTCAAATAGGGTTGAACGCCGGCTGGAGCCGCGGCTTTTCGGCGAAAACCACGGCCCCGTTCGCCGCTTGACGGGCGACGGATGCCTAGAAAGGCGTGAAAAGCGGGCCAACCACATTGGCGGCGGCGCTGCCACCACCCAATGCTTGCAGCAATGCAAAGCCGCAGGCTGCCAGCAGGATTATCAGCGCAACAGCGAGCGCGCCTTCTTGCGCTTTGGTGTACTCAAACATGCGTTTCATGATGTACCCCCGACATGAAGTGATGGAGTTTTGTTGCACATTCAGTATCGGAGCAGTGGCGGCGGCCTCCTTGCATAAACCTGCCGGATTGTTGAACAAACCGGCTATTCACTTGAATGAACCTGCTATTTCATGACCGGCAAACTGCCCCATCTCCATTTGTACGTCTGGAATGAACGGTTTCTTTATGTCGGCCCGAGCAAGGCGACGACCCAGCATCGCAATCACGCCGCCGTCTGGCTTAACGCCCCGGAAGGCAAGATAAGAGTAACGCTCGCCGACGGCACGCATCTGGAAGACTCCGTGATCTACCTGCCTTCCGACACCGAGTACGCGACCGACGAGGTGGCCACCTCGATTGCCGCTTTATTCTGGGAGCCGGAGAGTGCCAGTTTTCATCGACTGGCCGAGGATTTCGACAATGTGCCGCGGGCATTTCGCTGCGAAAAGCCAGACCTGGACGCCTGGCAGTTGCTGCAGGATCCGACGACCACCCTGGCAGACGCGGAACGATTGATGGCAAACCTGTTCGGCATGACGCAGGCCGATATGGCGGACCTGGCGCTACCCGACGGGCGGCTAAAGGCGGCCGTGTCATTCCTGCGCGAATCGCCGCATCTGTACGACGGCATTGAAGCGCTGGCGGAAAAAGTCCATCTTTCGCCTTCGCGTTTCGCGCACGTCTTCAAGACTGCCGTCGGTGTTCCGGTGCGTCGATATGTACTGTGGATGAAAATGCGGCGGGCCCTTGACCTGGCGATCGC
>JANNGY010000176.1:0-2585 GCA_031404095.1 Betaproteobacteria bacterium
GGAATTCGAACCCGGCCAACACCAACATGGCCGCAATCAGGAAGAGCCGGTTGCGCTCGAGTTGACGCCGAACGATGTTAAGCATCGGGCTGCCGGTCCTGGTAGTAGGCGAGGAAGATGTCCTCGAGCTGCGCCGCTGGAAAAACGATGTCCGCGACCTGCGCTCGAGCGAGCGCGCGCAGCACCGGATTGAGGTCGCCGCGCACCCAAAGCTCAAGCTCACGGCCGTTCATCGCGCTGCGCGCAACGCCGGGAATGTCGCGCATGCCCGCGGGCACCTCTGCGGCGAAGCGAACGGTCATTTTGCGGACGACTTTCTCGCGCAGGCGGTCGATGGTCTCGAGCGCGACGATCTCGCCCTGGCGCAGGATCGCGACGCGGCTGCAGACCGCTTCCACTTCGGAAAGCACGTGCGAGGAGAAGAGCACCGAGTGGCCGCGTTGGGCAAAGCCGCTCGCGATGGTGCGAAACGCTTGCTGCACGAGCGGATCGAGTCCGTTGGTCGGCTCGTCGAGCAGGAGAAGGGCCGGATCGTGTTGCATCGCGATGATGAGGCCCAGCTTCTGACGCGTGCCGTGCGAAAGAAACTTCACGCTCCGTCCCAGCGTTACCCCGTCGATGTTCAGCTCGGCGATCAGCATGTCGCGCAGCTTCGGCGGCCGTGCAGGGCGAAAGCGCGCAAAGTAATCGAGCGCCGCGATCCCGGTCATATCGCTGTAGAGCCGCAAGTCGCCCGGCAGAAAGCCGATGTCCGCGCGACTGGCCGTTCGAGGCGCCGGGATGCCGAGGAGGGTCGCGCTCCCGGCGCTAGGGTGCACGAGACCGAGCAGAATGCGCAGCGTCGTCGTCTTGCCCGCGCCGTTCGGACCGAGGTAGCCGAACACCTCGCCGGGCGCGACCGAAAAGTTCACGCCCCGCAGCGCCTCGACGGGGCCGAATCGCTTCTTCAGATTCTGGACGTCTAGTGCGGCTGGAGGCATAAGAGCGGCTCGACCAAGGCTAGAAGCCTGTCCCAGGGGGTGCTGCTTTCCAACCCCGGAAGATAATAAGCCTCAGCACGCAGCCTTCGCATCGGCTGTCATGGCGGCGCAATACACGGGCGTTCCAGGAATCCATTAGACCCCACCATTTATTTGACCGCATTTATTATTATGGCGCTTCCACATCAAGGGGCTCGTTTTGTTATCTTGTGAGTATTGAGTTCGAAAGCATCCGAGCGCCTTTAACTCTCAAATGCATGCCTCCTGTTAAACGGTCTTTCGCTACACTTGTTCTTGATGGAGAGCCAAAACTCTAGCACTGGTGCGGCTTTCCAGCCGAAAGTGGCTGGGAAGGCTCGTCATTGCTTGGGTTTGATAGATGAGATTTGGATACTGGTGCCCGATGCGAATGGCGCTGCCTTAAGGCTACAAACGTGATGAACAGGAAAATCGCCGGCTGGCTCCTTCCCTCGCGGACGCGGGGGAAGGTCGGGATGGGGGCCTCATCGTGCGGGCATCGCCCCCATCCCAGCCTTCCCCCGTCGCCGGCGGAAGGAGCCACATCTTTCGAGCGTGACTCGTAGAGCTACTTTTTTCTGAAACGTTGCTTAAGGTAGTGCCATGGGTGCCTGACCCTATTTATTGCCCCCCGATTGTTTGTCCCCGATTATTGGCCTGGCATTGCCACACATTTTCCCAGTCAACCGGTCGCACCATGTCCACTGAAACACCCCCGCCGCACGTGCGCCGCAAGCGCTACCGAGGCACCCATCCGCGCAAATTCGAAGAGAAATATAAGGAACTGGCGCCCCAGAAATTCGCGGCCGATGTCGAGAAAGTGATCGCGCGCGGCCAGACTGCGGCGGGGTCGCATCGCTCCATTTGTGTCGACGAGATCCTTGCCATCCTGAATCCCCAGCCGGGCGAAATCGCGCTCGATGCGACATTCGGATTCGGTGGCCATTCGCAGGCGATCCTGCCGCGCCTGATGCCCGGCGGAAAATTATTTGCCGTCGATGTGGACGCCATCGAGCTGCCGCGCACGGAAGCGCGCTTGCGGGAGGCTGGATTTTCCGAAGAGGTGCTGGCCGTCCACAAAATGAATTTCGCCGGTGTGGCGCAGTTGCTCCCGGATGCCGGCGGCGGGTTCGATTGCATCCTGGCGGACCTGGGTGTTTCGTCCATGCAGCTCGATAATCCCGCGCGCGGATTTTCGTACAAGCATGACGGGCCGCTCGATCTGAGGCTCAATCCCCTGCGTGGTCGGCCGGCGTCGGCGCTGCTGCAGTCCGTTACACAGGAAGCGCTGGCCGCATTGCTGACGATCAATGCCGATGAGGCGCACGCTGAACTTCTTTCACATCGGATAAAAAATAACGCGACGGCCATAGTCACCACGCGCCAGCTGGCGGATGTGTTGCGCGCGGCGCTGGACGGCGTGACGGACGCGAAGGAACATAAGAAAACGCTGGCGCGCGTTTTCCAGGCGTTGCGCATCGCGGTCAATGATGAGTTTGGAGTGCTGGATCGCTTTCTGGATTTGTTGCCGTGGTGTTTGAAGCCTGGCGGGCGCGTGGCGATCCTGACGTTTCATTCCGGTGAGGA
>JANNGY010000177.1:0-1746 GCA_031404095.1 Betaproteobacteria bacterium
CGAGACACTGGATCAGGCGGGGGTCTGTGCCGAAATCAGGAAAAGCGAGGAAGCCTTCAAAGCCATGACCGGCCGCGGCTTCGACGGCATCTGGCGCGCACCGGGTGGCAAGCTGACCGCGAACGCCACGCGTTTTGCCGAGAGCTGTGGCTACCGGCATGTTGCGTGGAGCGCGGCGGGTTTTTCCGGCGACGAACTATCCAGCGAAAAGTACCCGTCGGATGTCCTGATCAAGGCGCAACTGAAGAACATCAGGGACGGCGACATTCTCCTCTGGCATCTGGGGATCTGGTCGCGCAAGGATCCGCTATACCCGCGCCTCGATGAACTCATCGGTGGATTGAAGGACAAAGGCCTGTGCTTTGCGCGCATTGCGGATCATCCGCGATGGAAGCGCTAACCCTCCCGGCAGGGACAACAGGTAAAAGAGAATTGACCGGTGTTCGACGCCATTGAAAATCTGTTTGCGACGCTCCACGGGCAAGTCTTTGAGACTGCCGTGTTGCCGCTGCTGCATGCGCTCGGTTTCGGCGGCTACGCGGAACTGGCGTTTGATGCCACCGAGTTTTTTCTCATCGGCGCCATCGAAATTACCGTGCTGGCGATCTTGCTGGGTGCGCTCGAAAAATGGCGGCCGCTGGAAATGCAAACCGAGGCCGACACGCGCGTCGACGTGATCTACACGATGCTGCAGCGGCTCGGCTTTGTGCCGCTGATGTTGTTCGCGTTGCTGACGCCGCTGGTTGAAGGTATCGATGGCTGGCTTCGCATGCGCGACATCATTCCCTGGAAGCTGGAGGACGCACTGCCCGCCCTGAATGACTCGCAGTTGCTGTCATTGCTGGCGTATCTCGTGATACTTGATTTCGTCGCCTATTGGCTGCACCGCTGGCAGCATCGCTTCAATTTCTGGTGGGCGCTGCATAGCCTGCATCATTCGCAGCGCAGCATGAGCTTCTGGACCGATGACCGCAACCACTTGCTGGATGACATCCTGATCGATGGTGCGTTCGCGCTGGTGGCCTTGCTGATCGGCGTGCCGCCGGCCGCCTTCATCACGATCGTCATCGCCTCCCGTGTCGTCGAAAGCCTCTCGCATGCAAATCTGCGCCTGAGCTTTGGACGGGTTGGCAATACCCTGCTCGTCAGCCCGATGTTTCATCGGGTTCACCACGCCATCGGCATTGGCCACGAGGGTCGGGCGAAAGGCTGCAACTTCGCCGTCCTGTTCCCGGTATGGGATGTGTTTTTCCGCACGGCGAACTTTGAAAACCAGTATCCGCAAACTGGTGTTCGCGATCAGATGTCGGGCGTTGATTACGGGCGCGGTTTTTGGGCACAGCAATGGCTTGGGTTCAAGCGGCTCGGGAACTACATGACAGGTGGCCATTGAGGAATTGCCCGCGCAGGCTTGGCAGACTGGTGTCGCGCTTTGCTGCGTTCCTGGCGGCGGTGGCGATTCAGCCACTACTCGCCCAGGAGATGCCCAGCCGCATCAACCACGCACCGGCGCCAGTCAAGGTGACGCTGCGTTCCGCCAGCGCGCCGCTGCTGGACGTGAGAATTGCGCCTGGCAGCAGGCAACTGCTCGAAGCGGCGCAAAGTGCCGCATTTTCCGAAGGGACGGTGCCGCCACCGGCAAAGTCACTGGGCTGGACGATGCAGCCTGTCTCGCCGCCGCGTTGCTGGACGCGTTTGAGGCGACGTCGCATCGGTGGTATCTGGATCAAGCCCGCGAGGTGACGG
>JANNGY010000178.1:0-8355 GCA_031404095.1 Betaproteobacteria bacterium
GACCCGAATACGCTGTAGCGAAACAGCAAACTCAAGCACTGGTGCGGTTTAGCGAGCATTACTGCCCTGCATGCCGCACCAGTGCTTGAGTTTGTATTACGGGAACTTCTATTAACCTCCAAATCTGTCGCCCCGGATTTAGTCCGGGGCCTAATTTTCGCTGCAACTCAACAGGTTGCAAGAATTGGGTACCGGCCTTCGCCGGTACGACAGGGGTTATTAGAAGTTCCCTTACGCAGGCTAGAAAGCTAGACCCCGCCCGCACCCCGCACCAGCGCCCCTTTGCCGCGCTGCTTGCCGGCATACATCGCCGCGTCTGCCGATTTCATAAGGCCGACAGCATCTACCCCATCGCCCGGCGCGACCACATACCCAATCGTTACCCCCACCGCGCACGAATGTTTTGAAAGCATGAACGGCTCGCGAAACAGCGCCACCAGTTTCTCACCCAGTTCCGCCGCCTGCGGCTCGCCCTGCAATCCCGCCGCCATGACAACGAACTCGTCGCCGCCAGTGCGCGCGATCACGTCGCGACTGCGAACCGCCGTGCGCAGGCGCTGGGCGATGATACCGAGCAATTCGTCGCCGGCGTCGTGGCCGTACTGGTCGTTGACCGGCTTGAAGCCGTCCAGGTCCATCATGTAAATCGCGAGGCCCTGCTGCGACGTGCAGCGCGGCAGCGCCGCGGCGAGGGCGACATTCAGGCCGCGGCGATTGGTGAGCCCTGTCAGCGGATCGCTGTGGGCGAGTGAATGCAGCACGTCGCGCTCGCGGCTGGCGGTTTGCGCGGCCTGGTGCACGGCGGCGGTGCGCAAGATGACGATGCGCATGAAAATCAGCATGTCCAGCGTGGCGCCGAATTGCAGCGCATGCATGGTCCAGAAATTGGCGCGCAGCAGGCCCGTCACCACACCATAAAGAACGATGCCGGCAAAGAAACTCGTCACCCACGCGATGATGAAGTAGGTGCCGACGCTATCGCCGCGCCGAACCCGCGCCAGCGCTCCCGGCAGGCCGAGCAGCGCGGGCAGCAAGCCGAGCACGCCCATCACCAGCGCCAGCAGGCGGTTGCCCACCAGGTCCATGGCGAAGAGCACGGCAAACATCGCGAGGAAGGCGGCGATCATTCTCATCGCGCCGCGGATGCGCGGGCTCATGTCGGTGCCGAGGATGCCTTCGATAAACAGCGCCGTGGCGCACGCCGTCAGCAGCGATGCAACGCCGGCGGTGTGGGTCTCCAGCCACGGGTTGTCGGTCCAGAGATACAGGCCGCCGAAGCCGAACAGGTGCGCCATGAACAGCAGGTTGCAGGAAATGAGGAGCGCGTACTTGCCATAGACGCTGTCGCCGAGGCTGATCCACTGCTGCAAACTGAACAACAGCAGGCACAAGCCGACAGCCATCAACATGCCTTGCATCAGGAATTCGTTGTTGGCACGCTGGTGAAACGCGCCCGGCCGGGAAAGCCGCACCGGCAGGATCAGCGAGTTCTTGGTATCGATACGCAACAGCAATTCATACTGCCCGCCCGGGGCCAGGTCCAACTCGACCGCCGGGGCACGGCCCATCAGCGGGCGCGCGGCGAGCGGCTGCAGATTGCCCAGCACGGCGATGCGTTGCGCCTTGCCCGCCGTGGCCAGGAAGACATCGACGCGATTCAGCAGCGCGTAATCGATATCGAGGATCCACTTGCCATCCGATTGCGCCGACACCGCAAGCGGCACGCGCAACCACACCGGCTCCTTGCTGAAGCCCAGGGCCGCGTAGGCCGACACCGGCGGCGTGAATTTTTCCAGACTTGCCAGCACATCATCGACACTCATCGTGCCGCTCGCGTCCTTCAGCAGTGTCAATACCGGCCAGGCTTCGAATGCCGGCGTGCGATCGTCGAGCAGCAGCGGCGCGGCCCGGCTCGCCGTGCCATGCCAACTGAACGCGGCGAGGAAGAGGACGAGCAAGAGATGCGTGATTCGCATTTCGACGATGCGGCTCGACATTGGACGGGCAATGTTTCGCGGAGTGGAGATTGGCAAAGAGTATAAGGGGCAATCAAATGGAAGGTCGATTTCGGCGGCGGGGCCTGAGACGATTCCCGGGGTTGCACAAAATCGGGAAGTTCTTTTCTGGCGCAGTCATTGCCTGACGAACCCTCAGCAAGCACCGTTTCGCGCCCGGTAGCATAATGCTCGAAGGGATCCCACCGTGTCGCCCGCGACACCTTCAGGACTGCACACACATGTCGCCTGAGCCCACGACTGCCGCACCGCCGCCTGTTCGCCCGGCCAAGGACGAAAGCCGCCGCGAGCCATCGCCCTTCTATGGCGAGCTGGTCGAGGCGCTTGCCAATCCGGTTTACCTCAAGGATGCCGGTGGAAAATTCATTTGCGTCAACCGCGCCTGGGAGCAGTTCTACGGCATCCGCAGAGAGAACTGCATCGGCAAGAGCGTGCACGAGGTGTTTCCCAAGGAAGTAGCCGACGTGCATGCCGCGCACGATGCCGCATTGCTCGGCGGGTCTCCCCCGCGCGTCTATGAGCTTCAGGTGCGCGGCGCCGATGGCAAGATGCGCGACACCTTGCATAACAAGTCACTCTTCAGCCGCCCCGACGGCACGCCCGCCGGCATCATCGGCAGCCTGATCGACATCACTGAACGCAAGCGCGAGGAGGCGAAACTCGCGCGTTCGCGCGAACGCATGCAGTTTGGTCTGCACGGATCGAACCTGACCCTGTGGGACGCCGACGTGCCGAACGATGAAATCTACTTCGACCGCGAGTGGGCGCAGATGCTGGGTTTTCCGCCCGAGGAAACAACCATGAACACCCGGGCCTTGCTGGATCGCGTCCATCCCGATGACCGGGATCGGATCAGCCGCGCCATCGGCGCGGTCCTGAAGGGCGAGAAGCCGACCTACCGCGAAGAACACCGGATGGCGACGCAATCGGGCGGCTGGAAATGGATGGAAAGCCGCGGCATGGTGGTGGCGCGCGATGCCGCCGGCGCGCCGCTGCGCATGACCGGCACCAATGCCGACATCACCGAGCGCAAACAGGCCGAGGCATCGTTGCGCGACAGCGAGGCGCAACTGCGGCTGATGGTCGACAACGTGCCCGCGCTCATCGCCTATCTCGACATGGAGCGCCGCTACCGCTTCGTCAACAAGCGCTACGCCGAGTTCTTTGGCCACTCGACGGAAAGCATCATCGGCATGCACGGCAGGGAGGTGATCGGCGAACAGGCGTACCAGGAGTATGTCGGGCATTTCGACAAGGTCCTCGCAGGCACGCCGGTCTGGTACCAGCGACCGGTGCAGCAAAAGAGCGGCGCCACTGGATACATCGATGTTTCGCTGGTGCCGCGTCTCGGTGAAGATGGCAAGGTGATCGGCGCCTACGTGCTTTCGCGCGATGTCACTGCGAGTGTCGAGGCCGAGCAACGCATCCGCCACATGGCGCGGCACGATGAACTGACCGACCTGCTGAACCGGCGCGAGTTTGAAGAGCGCCTGCGGCAAGTCTTGCCCGGCTCGGAGGCGCGCGACTATGCGCTAATCTACCTCAACGTCGACCAGCTCAAGATCGTCAACGACAGTTGCGGCCACGCGGCCGGCGATGCCCTGCTGCGCCAGATCGCTACGGTGCTGCTGGACCATACAGCGGCGGACGACCTGCTGGCCCGCCTGGGCAGCGATGAATTCGGCGTGCTGCACACGGTCACGTCGGCAGATTCGGCGCGCGTGGCGGCGGATAGCCTGCGGCAGGCCGCGCAGACGCTGCGCTTCGCGTGGCTGGAACGCTCGTTCCCGGTCAGTATCAGCATCGGCGTGGTGCCGCTCACCGGCCAGAATGTCGAAGAACTCCTGACCATGGGCGACGCCGCCTGCCGCATCGCCAAGAACCGCGGCCGCAACCGCATCCACGTCTACCATCCCACCGACAGTGAGCTGGCCCTGCGCCGCAACCAGATCGAATGGCGTTCGCGCATCCTCGATGCGCTTGAGCACAACCGCTTCCAGCTTTATTGGCAGCCCATCGCAGCGCTGGGCGGCCCGTCTCAGGTGATCGAGCACTACGAGGTGCTGCTGCGGATGCTGGACGAAAATGGCGAGACGATCGCGCCGATGGCCTTTATCCCCACTGCCGAACACTTCGGCCTGATGCCGGCGCTTGACCGCTGGGTGGTCTCGGCCGCGCTGGCGGCCTATCCGGCACTGAGCGCGGCCGGCAAGGCGCGGGGCGGATTGACCCTCGCCATCAATCTCTCCGGCGATACCCTGGGTGTCGAATCGTTTCCCGCTTTCGTACGCGGCGAGCTGGAGCGCTTCCATGTCAATCCCCGTTCGATCTGCTTCGAGATCACCGAGACCGCGGCCATTTCCGACATATCCCGCGCCCGCAGCTTCATCAAGGAATTCAAGAATCTCGGCTGCCAGTTCTCGCTCGACGATTTCGGCAGCGGCATGAGTTCGTTCGGCTACCTGCGCAACCTGCCGGTCGACTATGTGAAGATCGACGGCAGTTTCATCCGCGACATCTGCCGAGATTCGATCGACCTGGCTATCGTCGAATCGATCAACCACATCGGCCACATCCTCGGCAAGCAGACCATCGCCGAGTTCGTCGAGGACGATGCCACCATTGAACTGCTGAGAAAAGTCGGCGTGGATTTTGCGCAGGGCTACGGCGTGGATGCGCCCAAGCCGATGCCCGGCGGGCCGGAAGGCGGGCGGCGCTGACAAGTTGCCGGACAGCAGCGCGGCTGGTGAATTTGGCAATGCGGATCAACGACGGCACTCTTTGTGGTGCTACCTTCTTTATCGAACCCGAACGCCAGTCGTGGATCGGCAAGCGCAACCAATTCCCCCATGCCAAAACAAAAATCGCCTAACAAGATCGCACTCGTCATCGCGCTGGTCGCCGTATTGGGTGGCATGGCTTATTGGCTGACCCAGCTCAAGGAAGAAGCGGAATTACAGCAGGTGCAAACCGACCTCACGCGCATGACGATGGCACAGGCAATCGCCCACTGCCGCGCGCTGTGGACAGCGGGACATTACGACCAGGCGCCGCTGGCGATTGCGTGGCACAAGGACGGCCTGGACTGGTACGTGCTTGAAGGCCTCGACAACGCCACCATGCGCCACTTTGGTTGCGATGGCAGTAGTGTCACCCGCGGCGCGCGCTACCCGCGCGGCGCGCAAGAGGTGAGCCGGCAGGTGCCAGCGCCGGTCAATGAACCGCGCAGCATCCCGATCGATCGCAATCTGTTCACCCACTACTCCGCGCTACCCGAAGCCGGCCTGCGAGCATTCGAGGCCACCGAACACCCCGCGACCGGCGAGTTGATGGAACGCCGCTGGAGCAGGGATGGCACGCTTCAATCCACCATGCATGACCGGGACTTCCCCATCCTGTTCCGTCACCAGCCGGAAGGCGTGGCCCTTGGGAACCATCCCCTGCTCACGGCGCTGCCTGCCACCGTCTGGATCCGCGACCCGGCGCGCGTGTTTGCACTGCTAGAGAAAGAACTGCCACGCGGCGCACGCATCGCCGAACTGAGTTTCGACGACCGATCCATCACGCTGCGAATCCTCGGCACGTTCAAGAACGACGCCGAAAAGACAACCGCGCCATTTGGCGAAGCCAGTTTTGACGAATACGGCATTCGAAACGACAACAGCTGGTATCCGCGCGACCAGACTGGCGCGAGTTGCAGACAGGGGCACACGCTGAACCAAATCATCCCGCAATTCGCCCAAGCGACCAATGCCACCAACCCGAAAGTGTCGAGCGCCACGTTCAACTGCGACGGCGGCAAGGGCAAGGTGACGGAAACCGGAAGCTGGAAGCTGCGGGTACCAAGACAGCGCTGAGTCTGACCGGCGCACCGAAAAGGTCGATCCCGCCGTGTCGCCGCCGCGCTTGCCGAGGAACGCGCACACCAGGTAGATCCCGGCGAGAGAAAGCATGATCATCAGCGCAATCAGCAATTCGGTACTGTTTTCAAGCGCATCGTCGAGCGAGGGGAACCGGGCAAGCGCGGCGCGGCTGATCACCAGCGCGGGCATCTTTTCCAGCAGCGCAACCGTTTCCGGTTGCTTCTTCCTGCTGTCGGCGTAGAACCCGACGGGGTGCGCGCTGCCGGCGGCGAAGCGGTTCGCATCCGGGAGGATTTTCTGGTCGCCGTACTGCTTGTCCGGGTCAAAATCCGCCAGCGCCACCGCGAGAGTGAACGGGTACTCTGCCACGCGAAGCTCGATGTGCCAGCCGGCAATCGCGCCGTCGATATCCGGCTGCGGATCGAGCGCATCGGCCCAGTACGGCGCCTTGACGATCGTGGCCCGGGAAATAACGTAGCCATCGCGCAGAGCCCATTGCGCGAGCGCAACGCTGCCTTGCCCGAAGGCAAGTACCACGCCGATGGCCGCCACGGCCAGCCACAGCGCTGTGCGAAAGTGGTCGGCATGCCAGCGGAAACCCCAGCTTGGCAACTGAACAAGCGTGCGCGCCAGTGAGCCCACGGTCTGCCGCTGCGATGCATTTTCCCTGGCGCGTGATGATTTTGGTGTCATCGCTTCTCCCTGCGGATGAGATGCAAAGATGCCGTAATGGCCGGTTGGAAGCGAGGCCGGTTTTCAGGGTGCCCAAAATCGCAGAACGCCATTTGGTGCGGCGTTCCAGGGACTTCAGGCCTGCAAGGTGCGCGGGTGCTGGGCCTGGGATTTTCATCACATTTCCGCGAGGCCCACGCACGCGGACACGGCAATTTACTCATCATGCGTTGCCGCTGTTCGCGATAAGCTCTCGTGCACACGATGACTCCCGACAACACGCCAACCATTCACCGCCCCACCGACCCCACCTCCCCCACCCAGATCCCGCCCTTCATGCGCTTCTGGTCGGGCCGGCTGGCGAGCGCCGCCGGCAACCAGATGCTGATGGTCGCGATCGGCTGGCACATGTACACGCTGACCAACAGCGCGTGGGACCTGGGATTGGTGGGGCTGTGCCAGTTCCTGCCGGCGCTGCTGCTCACGCTGCCCGCCGGCCACGCCGCCGACCACGGTCATCGCGGGCGCATCCTGGCGATCTGCATGGCAAGCGAGGCGGTGATCGCGCTGCTGTTGGCGGCAGCGGAACTGGGGCACGGGGCGGATCGCAACCTGCTGTTGATTCTGTCGGTCGGCCTCGGCATGGCGAAGGCGTTTCAAATGCCCGCGCAGCAATCACTGGTACCGCTGCTGGTGCCGCCGGCGATGCTGCCGCGCGCGATGGCCTTCAGCGCCGGTGGCATGCAGGTGGCGATCATCGCCGGTCCGGCACTGGGGGGAATCATTTACGTGGCCGGCGCAAACGTGGTTTACATCGTCAGCGCCGTGCTATTCGCGGTGGCGGCCGGCCTGTTCATCAGCGTGCGCCACACCCATGTCCCGCCGCGAGACCAGGCGGTGACCTGGGCCACGGTGTTCGCCGGCTTTCACTTCATCGGGCAGCGGCCGCAGATCCTCGGCGCCATCTCGCTCGATCTGTTCGCCGTGCTGCTCGGCGGCGCGGTCGCGCTGTTGCCGATGTTCGCCAAGGACATCCTGCACGTCGGCCCGTGGGGGCTCGGCATGCTCCGTAGCGCGCCGGCGGTCGGCGCCTTGATCATGTCCATCGTCCTCACCCACCGGCCGATCCAGCGGCACGCCGGCCGCAGCATGTTCATCGCGGTCGCGGTGTTCGGCGTGTCGATGATCGTGTTCGGCTTGTCGAATGTGTTCGCCATCTCGTTTCTCGCCCTCGCCGTCAGCGGCTCGGCGGACATGGTGAGCGTGGTGGTGCGGCAATCGCTGGTGCAACTGGATACGCCCAACGAAATGCGCGGCCGCGTCAGCGCGGTGAATTCCATTTTCATCGGCGCCTCCAACCAGCTGGGCGAATTCGAATCCGGCGCCACCGCCGCGCTGCTGGGTCCGGTCGGCTCGGTGGTGCTGGGCGGATTTGGGACGTTGTTGGTGGCGGCGTTGTGGATGAAGTGGTTTCCGGCGCTGGCGAAGCGGGATCGGTTGCAGGAATGACTGCCACGATACTTTTCCCGCGATCGCCGTTCGCCCCCCGCTTCAATTGTGCGGGATCGAAAGGTAACGACTTTTTCAGCCGAACCGTAACGCCGCAATGCGTACCGCCAAATTAAGACTTCGAGAGCAAATCGAATTCAAACGGGATGCTCGAAAGCCAGTAAGTATCCCCCGGCAAAGCCGGGGGCTTTAGGTTGTGAGCCGCTCAAAGCGGCTTGGCGGGGTCGCTAACGCGGCCCCGTATTTCATGAGCCACCTTGACGGTGGCCGCTCATTGCCAAAGTTTCATCTGTTCC
>JANNGY010000179.1:0-1878 GCA_031404095.1 Betaproteobacteria bacterium
GCAAGGATCATCCCGAATTCATGCTGTCGATACGCCAACCCGATACCGGCGGCACGGCGGGTTTCGCGATCCGGCGCGTGCCCCAGAAAGACAAGGCGCTGGCTCGCGAGAATTCGGGGCTCAAGTTCCCGCACGATATTCATTTGAATAAAAAAGGGGTGCGTGGCCCCAACGGCAAAGTCACCATGGACTGCACCGACTGCCATCTCAAAGATGAAGCCGGTATCCGCTTCAAGCCGGTGACGATGAAGGATCACTGCCAGCGATGCCATTCGCTCGAGTTCGAGCCCAAGGTCACCGCGCGCCAGGTCCCGCACGGCAAAGTCGGCGACGTGCTGGCCACCCTCAATGAGTTCTACGCGCAGGCGGCACTCGCCGACACGCCGATCGATGTGGTGGTCGAAGCCAATATCCGCCGGCCCGGAGAACGGCTCGCCGAGACCAGGCGCCAGGCGGCGCTGGCCTGGGCGGCGGACAAGGCCGACCGGATCGCGCACGATTTGTTCGAGGTGCGCGTGTGCTTCCTGTGCCACCAGATTACGCCGGTCGCTTCCAACAACAATGCGACCACGATCGCCACTGCTGCCGACAGTCGACCTGCCCCATGGACCGTCGCGCCGGTCGCCGTGACACAGCACTGGCTGCCGAAATCGCGCTTTCCGCACAGCCAGCACGAGACCTTTGAGTGCGCAAAGTGCCATCAGGTCGCGAACTCCAAGACCAGCGCCGACATCGCCATTCCCGACCTGAAGAACTGCCGCGAATGCCACGGCGGCAACCAGCCATCGCGCGACAAGGCACGCGGCACCTGCGAGACCTGCCATGGCTTCCACACCGGCAGCCACAAGGCCGGCGTGCCGGCCATTGTTCCCGGAGCCGGCGTGCCGGCCATCGTTCCCGGCGGGTATCAGGCAAATACGCCAAAAGTCACACAGGCGGCGCCGGACGCAGCGGGCGGCGGGGCGAAGAAATGATCAAGCTGTTGCTGGCGAAAGGGCCGCCATTGTCCCTTTCGCGGGCTTTACTGTTTTCGTGCATGGTCCTCACCGGCGCGCTGCTGATGAATTCCTGCGGGGGTGGCGGCGACGGCAACGCTGCGCCGGTTTGCAGCGGCAGCTGCGTTCCGCCGGCGGCGGCCAGCGATTTCCTGACGGTCGATGATGTGCAGCGCATCATCGCCCAGGCGGTGCAGGAAGCCGGCGCGCGCAACCAGCGGGCCACCATCGCGGTCTCGGACCGCGTCGGCAATATCCTTGGCGTGTTCCGCATGAACGGCGCCAGCAGCACCTTTCGCATCACCAGCAACAAGGGCATCAGCGGCGGACTGGAAAACATCGACATCCTTCCCGACGCTTTCGCCGCGATCACCAAAGCCATCACCGGCGCCTATCTCTCGTCGAACGGCAACGCCTTTTCGACGCGCACCGCCAGCCAGATCGTGCAGGAAAATTTCAATCCGCGCGAAGCCAACCAGCCGGCCGGGCCACTTTACGGCGTGCAGTTTTCGCAATTCTCATGCTCCGACCTGATGCGCCGGGTGAGCGACGGCAGCATCGGGCCGAAGCGTTCGCCGCTGGGTCTCGCCGCGGATCCCGGCGGACTGCCGCTGTACAAGAACAATCGCCTGGTGGGCGGGGTCGGCGTGATTGCCGACGGTGTTTACGGCCTCGATGCCGACATCACCGACATCGACCTTGACCTCGACGAGGTGATCGCCGTGGCGGGCGCAAGCGGATTCGCGGCGCCGGACGACATTCGCGCCAATCGCATTACCGCCGACGGCCGCACCTTTCGCTTTGTCGACACGGAAACGCTGGCGTCGAATCCGGCGCAGGCGCCGGCCTTCCCTTCGCTCACCGGCGTGGTCGTGCCCGTCGG
>JANNGY010000180.1:0-6713 GCA_031404095.1 Betaproteobacteria bacterium
GCTCATCATGCCGGCCAGTGCCGAGCAGATTTGCTCGTCGAGGATGTAGCGGTCATTGGTGCAATCGAGCGTGACGCCGAACCCTTGCGGATAGCCGGCCTCGGCCAGCAGTTGCCGGCCGCGCGCCTGGTCGAAGCGGGCCGGCGGGTCGGCCTTGGCGGAATAGCCGGTGACCCCCTTGGCGATCAGCGACGTCGTGGGGATGGAATTGCCGCGCATCACTTTCCGGTGCAAGGCGTCGGAATCGATGGCGAGGCGAATCGCTTCGCGCACCCGCCGGTCCTTGAACGGGTTCTTGCCTTTCACCGTTGAAAACAGCAGCTCGTCGCGCGCCAGGTCGAACTGCAGCACGATGACGCGCGGCTCGGGTATCTGCAGAAGCTTGATCTGGGCATTGCCTTTCAGGCGTTCCAGGTCCTGCACCGGGGGATCGATCAGCAGATCGACTTCGCCGGAAACCAGCGCGGCAAGGCGCGTGGCGTTGGAGCGGATCGGCACGTAGAGTCCTTCGGTCACGTTGCCCTCGCGCTTGCCCCACCACTTTGGGTCGGCGGCCAGCACCACCTTGCCGCCGCTTTCGAACGACTTGAGGCGATAGGGACCGGTGCCGTTGGCATGGCGGGTGGCGAAATTTTCCTTGCCGCCAACATAGTCTGCCGGGCCGGTCACACCGTGCTTTATTGCCCACGCACGGCTCATCATCGGTATCAGGTAGAGCTGATTGAGCAGGGTGGGCATCGGCCGCTCGGTGTGGATTTCCACCGTCAGGTCGTCGATGCGAACCGCCGCCTTGACGCCGACGGTGTTGGACTTGATGAGTGAAGTCGGCAAGCGTGCGCGCTCAATCGAGAAGGCGACGTCATCCGCCGTGAAGGCCGCGCCATCGTGGAACCGGACGCCGGGCCGCAACTTGAAGCGCGTCACTGTTGGCGACAGCGTCTCCCACGAGATGGCGAGCGACGGCGCGAGGGCAAACTGCTTGTCGCGGGTCACCAGTCGTTCATAGATATGGCCCAGCAACACCAGCGTCGAGGTATCGACGGAAACG
This sequence comes from Betaproteobacteria bacterium, assembly GCA_031404095.1. Lineage (GTDB taxonomy): Bacteria > Pseudomonadota > Gammaproteobacteria > Burkholderiales > Usitatibacteraceae > UKL13-2. Next base: position 1,049 of record JANNGY010000180.1, read on the forward strand.
GCCGGATCGCAACTGACCAGCTCGCCGGCGCCGGCCCAGCGCAGGGTCGCGGCGTGCGCCGTGGCGTTCACGTTCATCAGCGTGGCGACGGCCAGCACCTTCAGGACTTGCCGCAGGCACACGATTCGATTCATGGCAGGCTTTCGTCGATTTAGATTCCGATCCCGCACCTTAGTCGCCGCGCCGGATCTGCGCAAGCCCAAGCCCGGTGTGCGCGTTGGTAGCCGGGTAGCCACATACCAGCCTGCTCGGTATAGTGTGGCTTCTGAAAAATATCATGACCGAACACTTTCCTCCCGCTCCACCCATGCAAGCCGACTCAACGGCCTGGACGCTGCTCTTCATCGCCTGGCTGATTGCGGCGGCCTCGACGCTCGGCGCGCTGTTTCTCGGCGAGGTGATGCACCTGCCGACCTGCGTGCTGTGCTGGTACCAGCGCATTTTCATGTTCCCGCTGGCGTTGATATTGCCGATCGCCTTGTTTCCCTTCGATGGCCGGGTGGTGCGCTACGGACTGGCGCTGGCGCTGCCGGGATGGCTGGTTGCCGTCTATCATCAGTTGCTGGTCGCCGGCATCATCCCGGAGAACATGAAGCCCTGCACGCAAGGCGTGCCGTGTTCGGAAAAAGTGATCGAGTGGTTCGGGTTCATAACCATTCCCCTGTTGTCGCTGGCCGCGTTCACCGCAGTCATCGCCCTGCTTTTATTGACTTACCGTCGAGGCCACAAATGAATCAAAAGACATTGTTCATCGCCGCTGCCGGCGCGCTGCTGGTCACCTTTGCTTTCGGCGTGGCGCTCTATTACATGATGGGCGCCAACGAGCCCACGCCGGCGAAGGCGATCCCTGAGGCAAACCGCGCCGCGCTGGTGCGCGTCAACTCGCCGACACTTGGACCGGCTGAGGCGCCGGTGGTGATCGTCGAGTTCATCGATCCTGCCTGCGAAACCTGCGCGGCGTTCTATCCGCTGGTCAAGCAGATCATGGCGGCGACCCCGGGCAAGATAAGGCTGGTGCTGCGCTATGCGCCGTTTCACAATGGCTCGGACAAGGTTGTCGCGGTGCTGGAGGCGGCACGCCGGCAGGGTAAATTCTGGCAAGCGCTGGAGGCTTTGCTCGCTACGCAGGCCCAGTGGTCGCCGAATCACACACCACAGGTTGCGCTGGTCTGGAAACACCTGGAGGGGCTGGGACTGGATATCGAGAAGCTGCGGAGCGACATGGCTGCGCCGGAAGTCGCCCGCGCGATCGCCCAGGATGGAGAGGATGCCCGCACCCTGGGGGTCAGCAAGACGCCGGAGTATTTCGTCAATGGCCGGCCGCTGCCTTCGTTTGGTTTTGAGCAACTGAAGAAACTGATCGACGAGGCGCTGAAAGAAACACGCCGGGGGTAGCGTTGCAAGACCCACGTTGACGGTTGCGCCTTTCCCCGGTTACCACGCCACCAGAATGGCGCAAAATACAACCATCAGCCGCCCAACCCCCCGGAACGCCATGAACAATCTCTCCCTGCTTGACCTGGGTTTCTTCATCGCCGAAACCGAAGCCAGTCCCAAGCACGTTGCCGGCTTGCTGATCTGCCGGCGGCCACCCAAGTCCACGGCTGCGTTTGCCAAGAACCTGTACCGGGAATTCCTGACCTTCACCGACGTCAGCGCGCCGTACAACCGCGTCATCAATTTCTCCTTGCGGCCGATGCCCCACTGGCAGGATGCCGAGGCGGTAGACCTCACGCAGCACGTTTTTTATCACAAGCTCAGGAAGGGCCATAACGACCGCGAGGCGCTGTACAACTTTGTTGCGAAGCTGCATGCGCCGATGCTGGATCGTTCGCGGCCGTTGTGGGAAGTGCACGTCATCGATGGCCTCGACGATGGTCGCTTCGCGCTCTACCAGAAAATGCATCACGCCTATGCCGACGGCGTCACCATGACGCGCTGGACGGCCGAAGGCATGGCGAAATCGCCGCGGCAGATGAAACTGACGCCGATGTGGACTCGCAAGCACAGCGGTTACCTGGCGCAGCGCAAGAAGCGCGGCCAGGAGATGTGGCAATCGGCGTGGAAGGAAGTGGGTGGCGTCAGCCGCCGTTTCCTCGGCATCGGCCGGCTGGCCGCCATGCTGTTGCTAGAGAGCGTCAATCTCACCAAGAATGCGATCGCGCTGCCGTTTGTGTCCAGCGCCAAGACGCCATTGACTGGGCAAGTCACGCCGGGCCGCCAGTTTGCGACGGCCGGGGTGTCGATGGCGCGCGTCGATGCGATTCGCAAGCGCACCCGCTCCACACTCAACCACGTTGCGCTCACCTGCCTCGATGGCGCGTTGCGCCAATACCTCAGCGACCAGGGCATCGAACTGACGCGCCCGATCATCATCCAGATGCCGGTCAACTTGCGCAAAGAGGGCGAGAAGACCGCCGGCAACAAGCTCGGCATCATCCTGGTGGAATTGTCGCCGCCGACCGACGATCCCTACGTGCGCTTGCGCAATATCGGCTTTTCGCTGCGCAATGTGCGCACCATGATCGACAGTGTCGCGCCCGAAGCCATCGAGTCCTATACGATCATCACCGGGCTGGTGGCGCAAATTGCCGAGTTGCTGAAACTCTCCAATACCCTGCCGCCCATGGGCAACACGCTGGTCTCGAACGTTTCCGGCCCGCGCGAACACCTGTACATCAAGGGCGCGCGGATGGAAGAGATGCACCCGATCAGCACGCTGCCGCCGAGCAACCTGCTGAACATCACCCTGTTCAGTTACGCGGGCGATCTTTTCTTCGGCCTCGTCGCTACCGACGAGCTGCCGAACCTGCATCGCTTGAGCGATTACGTGGCGGCGGCGTTTGGCGAGCTGGAAGCATCGGTGCGCGATGCGCATGCGGCGTAGTCTGTAGATCAGCGCCGCGTCGCCGAAGAATTGTCGTTTTGCCACCCTGTAGTCGTTGTCCGACGCCGGTTTCAGCGAGGCCGGTGCAGCGTCGCCCTGTTATTGCCTACATAGGATTAGCGCCGGAATTGCTATGGTTGAACCATCGAAAACCCGCGGCCGGTTTCGCGCGGCAGAGACAAATGAGGAATGGCGCCATGAGCGCAAGAGGCCAATTGGTCCGCACGCCCTTTGCCGCGGCGATGATGGCGGTAGCGACGGCCGGCATGGCGGAGTTGCCCATGCGGGAAGCCGCGCCCATGTTGATCACGCAGGAGGCAATCCATCGGGCTTCGCGCGCGATGCCGCTTGCGAAGAACTTGCCATCCGCCTTGCGCATGGAACACCAGCAACCGGATTTGATTCGCGCCGCGCCGGGGAATCATGCGCAATTGCCGCACGGCTGCTCGCGGAAAAGTACTTCGCTGTGCTACGACTATCGCACCGGTCACGCGGTGTACAAACCAATGCGGTCGTTGTTGCCGGTGATACCGGGGATGGCGCCGCACAATCTGTCGATTCGTCGCGACAAGATCGTGGCGCAGTACACGTTCAAGTAACACCGGGAAGGCATGCATGAGCGAAATTGATATTTCGCGCCTGCGGCAATCGATCGGGCGGACGTTGCACGATGAAGATATCGTGACGGCACGCCTGGCCGGCGAATTCCGCGCCACGCTGGCGCCGCATCTCGCCGCCGTGAACGACGGCGACGCGCCGCTGGCGATCCACTGGTGCTTGGCGCCGCCGGTGGCGCCGCTGGCGGCACTGGGCGCGGATGGTCATGCCGCGAAGGGTGAATTCCTTCCGGCGGTGCCGCTGCCGCGGCGCATGTGGGCCGGCGGTTCGGTTGAGACACTGGCGCCGTTGCGGCTGGGGGACCGGGTGCGGCGTGGCTCGACCATCGACGACGTGACGGTGAAAGAAGGACGCAGCGGCACACTGTGTTTTGTCGCGGTAAGGCACGAAATTTCAACCGATCGCGGCCTCGCGATTCGCGAACGGCATGACATCGTCTATCGCGATGTTGCGCAACCCGCGCCGGCATTGGCCGAGTCGAAAGGAAAGGAAGGGGAGCCCGGGCATGCAAAAGCGGACCTGGTATGGGCCGTGGAAACGACACCCGTCCTCCTGTTCCGGTACTCCGCGCTCACGTTCAATGGTCACCGCATCCATTACGACCCGCCGTATGCGACCGCAACAGAAGGTTATGCGGGACTGGTCGTACACGGTCCCTTGCAGGCGAGCCTGTTGTTGAATCTCGCCGCGACGCTCGGCGGCAGCGTGCCGCGCCGGTTCGATTATCGCGGCGTGGCACCGCTGATCGTCGGGCAGGCGGTGCGGGTTTGTGGAAGCCGGGAAACCTCAGGCGCCTTGACCTGCTGGACCGCAACCGACGCCGAGGGCGTCAAGATGCAGGCGACTGCAAGTTGGTAGTGCATGGCCGGCCTGGCAATAAGGCACTTCCCCTTTTTGCAAAGGGAGAAGTGCTTCGCGGCCGCCAGGACAGAAGCGAGCATCTCGAAATTCATCGATCTGTAATGGTAAGTTACGGGCCACAAGCCATCGTGAGATCCCGCCAACCATGAAACTCGAACAGATTCTTTTCAGCCAGGGCTTTGGCGCGCGCAAACTCTGCCGCCTGCTGATTGCGCGCGGGGCGGTGGAAATCGATGGCGTCGCGTGTACCGAGCCGGACGCCGAATGGGACGTGGCGCCGGCGAGTACGAGAAATGCCGTCAATGGCGAGGCCTTTGAGTTCTGCGTTGAAGGCGTTCGCTGGCAGTTCCACGCCAAGGCGTATCTCATGCTGCACAAACCGGCAGGCGTCGAATGCTCGCAGAAGCCCAAGTCGCACCCGAGCGTGTACAGCCTGTTGCCGGGGCCGCTACGCGCGCGGGACGTGCAGGCGGTGGGGCGCCTCGATCAGGATACGACCGGCATGCTGCTGCTGTCGGATGACGGCCAATTCATCCATCGCATGACCTCGCCGCGGCATGAGGTGCCGAAAATCTATGAGGTGACGGCGAGCGAGGCGATTACGCCGCAGCAGGTCGAGCACCTGCTCGCCGGCGTGGTGCTGGACGATGGCCCTAACCTTGTCCCGGTGCGCGCGCTGGCATGCACGATGACGGCGACTGATTCGATGCGGCTCACCTTGACGTCCGGAAAGTACCATCAGGTCAAGCGCATGCTGGTGGCAGTCGGCAACCAGGTCGGGGGCCTGCACCGGAGTCAGATCGGGCGGCTGCCGCTGCCCGCAGATTTGGCGGAGGGCTGCTGGCGCTGGCTCACGCCTGACGAACTCCTGCTGGCCAATACGGCTTGAATGCAAAATCGCGATCATCGCCGTGATTCTGGCATGATGGGTCATCAATTCAGACGGCGATTAGGCTAGAATCAAACGCGTCACCCGAGCGACTCTTCAGAAAGGACCACCAATTGGTAAAGCCAAACTATAATTTTGCAAAACGTCAACGCGAACTCGCCAAGAAGGCAAAAAAAGAAGAAAAGCAGCAGCGCAAGGCTGCAGTAGGCACTCCAGCGGAGACCGACGCGGCTGAAACTGACACCCCGGTTGAGATACCAAACGAGCAAAAGCCGGCGGCCTGACCGCACCAGCGCAGGCGCACGCAGCGCCGACGTGAAGGCGGTCGAGACTGCGGTCGGCAAGTCCGCCGACAGGGCAGTCGAGATTCGTCCGGGGCAGTCGATCGAACTGCTCAAAGAGTTGCACAT